>JADGFH010001123.1 GCA_016743925.1 Labilibaculum sp. | reverse complement strand
TGAAACCTTTGATTTCAAATATATTGATAAATCTAAAGTTGTTGGTAATCACCAACTTATAAAAATGGAAAAGATATTAAGATCGTAATACACATAACGCCGCTTTTACAGCAGACCGCAAAAAGCCGCGGCTGCTGTAAAAGCGGCGTTAGCCTGATTAAATTGGGAGGAATAGACATGTTAAAGATTCGACTATGTATATATTTTTTATTTGTATGCATATGCCAAACCGCTGTATGTATTTTTGCAAGTTCAGCATTGGCGGACACTCCAGCTGTAAATAGTTCGCCAGTTAATGTATTTGAAAATTTTTGGAAAGAAGCCAAATCAAATATATATACAAAAAAAACCGAAGAAGTATTTTTTACTGAAATTAATTATCGAAATCTAAAAAAAAAGGCAGAGGTCGCTAATAATATTTATGAACTCACGCCAATCTTTAATGATTTTTTGCAGAAGATGCAGATTTCACACACACAATTTTATGATAATCATTCAATAGATTTCTATATGTTTCGTTCAATGTTTCTCACTCGAAATATATCTCTACCAAAAGTTAAACATATTGGAATGCAATATACCGTAATCGATGATCATTATGTTGTCAGAGAAGTACTGGACGGATATCCTGCTGAAACAGTTGGCATCATGCGTGGAGATATTCTGCTTGAAGCGAATGGAAACCCATTTCATCCTTATAACTCTTTCAACCCAAACGAGAAAAATATTAAACTTAAAATTCTCCGTGATAAAAAAATTTTCTACAAGGTTATTGATGCGGTTAGCGAAAACCCCAACCTATCTTATTATAATGCCATGATTCAAAGCAAAAGCACTTATAAGATTGGCGACAAAAAAATTGGTTATATTCATCTTTGGTCAGGAACCCATAAAAATATCCTAAACAAATTTAAAAATATTATCGAAGACGACTTCCATGACACTGATGGCATAATACTGGATCTTCGAGGTGGTTTTGGTGGAGCGTGGTATGAATACTTAGACCCTTTTTTTTCAGATCGTAATAATTATTTTGAATATACATGGATCGATAGAAATGGTAAATCCGTTTTAAATAAACCTGAATTAAAAACTAACACCACCTACTTTTCCGGCCCCATGGTTGTTTTAATTAACGGAGGGGTACGTTCAGGGAAAGAGGCGCTTGCTTATCAATTCAAGAAATCTACCCGAGCCATCTTAATAGGGACAAATACTATGGGTGCTTTCTCAGTAGGACGAGGAATATTTAATAATAAACATTTACCGTATTTTCTATATTTGGCCACGGGAGAACTCCTTTTAGATCGAAATAAAATTGAAGGTATCGGTATTTCTCCAGATATTCACGTTCCTTATACGTTAAATGAAAGTAGTGAAGCAGACCCACAAATCGAAAGAGCAAAAATAGAAATAATCAAAAAAATCGAAGCCAAAAATTAGAAATAGAAGAAATTTATATCTTGTGTTCAATTCATGTAAAAGGCTAATTGGGTAGCCGGGGGTTTTTCTCCCCCAGCCCCCACACCACCCCACAAGCGGGTCCGCATAGGGCGGTTCATCAAGTTTACCGGGCCGAGGCCGGGTAATGAATTTTCACCCACTGTTCTTTGACAGAGATTAACCCTTGTTCAGATAGCCATTGATTGGTCATGCCGGTCTGTGTTGCCATGGTTCT
>JADGFH010000393.1 GCA_016743925.1 Labilibaculum sp. | reverse complement strand
AATTCTGACTAACAAACTGCTCTTGTAAACTTTTTTGCAGATCGATAGCTGCTTTTTTAGATTTGTTATAGTGGATAGCAATATCGCATCCCTTTTTTGCCAAATGCAGAGCCATCATTCTCCCAATTCGCTTTGCAGCTCCAGTAATTAGTACAGTTTGTCTTCTATTGTTCATGTAACGTAGGTTTCCATTAAAGTTAATCAATATCTTTACTGATTAAAAGTTTATAATAAATTATTTTTTGATTCAGAATTCTCATTAATTTTAGGGATTATATTTAGGTTTAACACACCTTAAGGAGGTATTTTGTTTTACCCCCTATTCAAATTTACAATCAAAAATATATTGCATAGCTATGACCAAAATAGAAATTGAACCACAATTAAAATTAGCATGTCCAACACTGCGTTTAGGAATTATCCAGTGCAAAATAAATACTCAAGAAAAATGTCCTGAACTTTGGGATATTATTAATGAAACAACTAAAAAATTGCAAGAAGAACTTGCTATTGATGCAATCAAAGATATTCCTGCTATCAATAGTTCTAAGAAAGGCTATAAGGCGGCTGGGAAAGATCCAAGTAGATATCGCTTATCTGCCGATTCGTTATTACGCAGAATTGTAAATGGCAAAGGATTATACAGAATTAACAATGTGGTAGATCTACTAAACTTAGTTTCAATTAAAACAGGATTTTCGATTGGAGGTTATAATGCCGCTAATGTAGATGGAACGATTCGCTTTGGTATTGGTAAAAAAGATGAAGCATACGAAGGAATTGGAAGAGGAAAATTAAACATTGAAGGACTTCCTATTTTCAGAGATGACAAAGGAGCTTTTGGAAGTCCAACCAGTGACTCTCTACGAACTCAAATTAATGCAAACTGTGCGGAGTTTTTAATGGTCATCATCAGTTTTCAAGAAGAAATAGGCTTATCTGAGGCTATGAATTTAGCAAGCGAATTGCTCGTAACTCATGCAGATGCTCAAGAATTACAAACTAAAATTATTTAAATAAAAAAAGCCTAAGAATAGATCTTAGGCTTTACTTTTTCAATTCAACAAATTATTGCAGCATAAAATTAATTACTGCCGAATAAGAAACCTTTACAGGCTTTCCTCTCTGCATTCCAGGTTTAAATTTCGGTAATGTTTTTATCACTCGCATTGCTTCTTTATCTATAGAAGAATCAACCCCTCGTAACAATTTGATATTCGAAATACCTCCATCTTTACCTACAATAAAGCTTACGAAAACTTTTCCTGTAATACCATTTTCCTGAGCAATAACGGGATAACGAATACTAGAACTAATGTATCTGTACAATTCCAAATCCCCTTCTTTTCTAGTATTACAAATATCTGGTCTAAAAATTGGCATTTCTTCCACAATCACAAAAACCTTCACTTCATTATCAATCTCCTCTTCTTCAAAGATCTCAACAGGCTGAATTTCGATTTCAGTTTCTTCACTTATGGTTTCATCGACAATATCTAACTCCACCTCTATTTCTGCATTATTCTCAACAATTGTAATAATATCTGTTAACAGAATTTTTGGTGGTAATTTAGGCTTCTCTTTAAGTTCTTCCTGTCTTGTTATTGGTACCATTTCTTCATCAAGACTCAGTTCAACGAGATCTCGTATTTCTACGACCTCTCTTACTTTTGATGGCCATTCAAAAGAAATCAGGGTTAATGCTAATGCAACAACCAAACCAATTTCAAAAAACAGTGTTTTTCGTTTTTCTAAATCTGCGTTTGGATTTTTTTTAGGAAACATAGCTAAACATTTTATAAATTAGATACAATGCTAAAGCAGTGACAAAAGCCAAACACTGCAAAACAACTGTAAATGTTCAGCTTAAGTCCTCATGAGAGGATGAGTTCAAAGAACGCTTTGTATATAATATGATACGTTTTAAATTGGCTATTGTTGCAAATAAAAGCCTACATATTAACTCTTTCCAATCCTATTGCAATACAAAATTAATGTATCCGGAGAACCAAACTGCAACGTTTTTATTTTGTTATCTTCCTGGTTTAAACTTTGGTAAGTTTCGAACTACTCTAACAACCTCTTCATCCAATAAAGGATCAATTTTTCTTGTTACCTCAATATTTGAAATTTCGCCCGTTTTTGTTACTACAAATCGCACATATACCCGACCTTGAATATTTGATTCCTGTGCAACAACTGGATACCTTACCATCTTCTGCATTGTTAAAAACAAATCCTTACATCCCTCCTGATAAGTTCGATTCTTTTTTGGATTGAATATTGGCATTTCCTTTACCATTACAAAAGGCGTCGTTTCATCAATAACTTCTGTGTCCTCTATTACTGGATTGTAGTCCACTTCATCATCCAAATTTGCAAAAGAATCAACTGGATCATAATCATCCACCTCAGGACCATCTTCAACAATAATTAAATCAATCAAATTAATTTTCTTGATCTTTGGAGGTTCTAATTTTTCAGGCTCCATAAAAGTCGCCATAATAATTTCTTCAACAGCATCGAAATCTTCAAGAATAAAATCTTCTGGTTCTTCTATGGGAACCTCGTATTCAAACGCCATTAAAACAAATAAAAAGCTAATCAGGAATCCAAATTGCAAAAACAGGACTCTTTTCTTCTCTAAATTATATTTAGGGTTCTTCTTAACTTCCATAAGCTTGTTTTTTCGTTAAACAATCGAATTTATAAAAAGATAATAATTGAAATTCATTCATCTTAAACTAACTCCTTAGTTATAGAGTGTAAAAAAATAGATTCTCTATTTATTGTAGAACAAATGAAATATATCCACTGAACCAAACACTTACTGGTCTATTCCTTTGCAATCCTGGCTTAAAATTTGGTAAATTTTTAACCACGCGAATCGCTTCATTATCCAAAGATGGATCTCCTTTTCTCATTACTTGAACATTGTCTATTTTACCAGTTTTTGTAACAACAAATCGTACAAATACTTTCCCTTCAATACCATTTTCCATTGCAATTACAGGATATTTTGTCATTTTCTGCATCGTTACAAATAAGTCTCTTACTCCTTCATCATAAGTCTTATTTTTTTTCGGATTAAAAATTGGCATTTGCTCTACTCTTACAAATGGAACATCCTCCACTTCTTCAACCTCTTCTGTGACATCTTCAATGTCATAAGCATCATCTTCCGAAGCGTCTGTATCAATAATTTCCAAATCAATTACCTCATCATCATCATCGGCCAGAATAACTGTTGTTAATTCTATTGGTTTAATTTTAGGCAACTCTTTAGGTTTTGGCTTGTCTTGAACTGTTATTGGAATCATCTCATCCATCTCTTCAAGTATGTCAAAATTTAAATCGGCGATTTGTTCTACTGGCGATTCATATTCAAAAGCCATTAACACAACAAGTAAACTTACGAAAAGTCCGATTTGCAAAAATAAACCTCGTTTTTTTTCCAAATCATAGTTAGGGTTTTTTTTCACTTCCATAATATTGATTTTTGGTTAAACAATAAAAATTGGTTTCTTATTCCTAAGGATTTAGTTTTGTAACTAAATTCTTAGTTAATATACGTAAAAAAATTTATTACTTCAAAGAAAAACGAATAGGAATTGTATAATTCACTTCAACTTTTTCACCTTTTTGCTCCCCTGGAATCCATGTTGGCATATTATTAATCACTCGAAGAGCTTCTCTATTCAATTCAATATTAGCCCCTTTTATTATTTTTGCTTTTTTAACACGACCATCACGACCTACCACAAAATGAACAAAAACTTTTCCTTCATACCCCTGCTCTGCAGCTAAAATAGGATATTGAATTTGATTGGCTACGTAACGTCTTAAATTACCATTCGCTCCAATAAATTGCGGCATTCTCTCAACAATTATATACTCCTTAATTCCCGTTATCTTAATTTCATTCTCTAAATGATAATCCGAAGCATTCTTTATACGAGCATAAAGTGGCTTTAAAGAGCTCACTGGTTCCTCAACCTGATTCTCCAATAAGAAATTTACAGGTACGGTATAAGCAATATTTGCTAATTTACCATTTTGTCGTCCTGGTTTCCACTTAGGTAGAGATCCAACAACTCTTAATGCTTCTTTATCTAAGGAAGGATCAAATTTCTTAATCAAATGTGTGTTTACTACATTTCCTTTTTTATTAACTACAAACGAAACAAATACACGACCTTCAATACCTTTTATTTGTGCCTCTTTAGGATAAGACACGTTATTAGCTATATATTTTTGGAGCGCATTAATTCCCCCATAATACTCTGGCATTTCATCAATAACCACCTTTATTTCATTGGGATGATCAACTTTTTTATACTCCAAATTTTTAATTCCTTTTTCAGACCAATTCCCAGCAGGATAATCGATACCATTTCCAAAAAAATTAACGGAATTATTCTGATACGAGTTAAATGGATTCAATTCTGTTGGCAATAACTCACTAAAAGAAAAATTAGTATCTAATTTTTCTTTCTCAACAATAGTAAATGCAAAAGCAGAAAACAATACGGTAAATATTGGAATCAAAAGAAATAATTTCACCAATGCAATTTTAGGAGATTTAATCCTACCCAACATTGAAATTCTTTTCTTTAAGGTAGATTGTCCAAAATTGTTCGCTAGTCGGAATAAATCACCTCCTGCAAATTGATTTACAATGTGCATTTTATATTCGTGAGCATTAACGGCACCGTTTACAACCTTATCATCAGCTAAATATTCGTGAACTTCTTGAATTGATGATTTATAAAACCATACAAATGGATTCAACCAAAAAAATACGGTAAGAATTTCTATCAGTATTAAATCAAATGTATGAAGTTGATCTACATGCACTTTTTCGTGCTCAATAATTGATTTAAAATTAGGTTTCTGATAATCTTCCTGACTAATAAAAACTGTATTTAAAAATGAAAACGGAGGGTAGTCATCCGTTAGAATAACCAAACGAATTCCATTTTCCGTGAGGATTTCCCCTTTCCTACTCCATCTTGACAATTGAAATAAATTTGTCAAAAATCGTAAAGAAAAAATAATAATACCAAGAAAGTAAACGATTCCAGCATATTGATACCAGTTAATTACTTTTTTTACCGAGGCTGTAACCACAACCTCTTCGAGCATATTTCCACTTAAATATTCTTGCGAAGTCTTCACTACAACATCTAAAACATGGTAAGGGGTCTCAATGCTACTTTTGGGTTCTGGTTGGAAAGGAATTTCTAATGTTGGAATTAAAATTGAGGCAAGTATAGTAAGCAACAAGAAAATACGGTTAACTCTAAAAAAAGTATCTCTTTTTAGAAATAACCAATACAGGGCATAAAAAAATGCCATGCATATCGCCGATTGCATAAAATATAAGATGATGCCTGTAATCATTCCAATCTTTTAGATTAACTACTTTGCTTTTTAATTTGTTCCTCGACCATTCTCTTCACCTCTTCTAATTCTGATAGGCTCACCTGTTCTTCTTTTGCGAAAAAAGAAACCATATCACGATAAGAATTCGAGAAATAGTTGCGAACAAAGCCCTTCATAAATCTTCGAGTATATTCTTTTTTTCCCATCAAAGGAAAGTATTGATGACTTTTACCGTAAGCAATATGACTTACAAAGCCTTTCTTTTCAAGAATTCGAACAATTGTAGAAACTGTATTATAAGCAGGTTTAGGCTCATCAATTTTTTCTATAATCTCCTTTACGAATGCATTCTCAAGCTCCCAAAGGATTTGCATGACTTGCTCTTCTGCACGAGTTAGCTCTTTCATTTAATAATTTTTTGGATAGTTTACAGTCTTAAATATATAACTATAAATTTAGTTTTACAACAGATAACAAAACTCAAGCAACTACAAAACAGTAATTCCTTGAATATCAAAGTTTCAATTAATAATTTATTGGCTT
>JADGFH010000392.1 GCA_016743925.1 Labilibaculum sp. | reverse complement strand
CATAGGATTCGACCCAAAGGGTATTAAATTCTCATTTAATGTTCAAAATGTTGTCAATACTTTTATTGGAGAGGATTTATATGAGAACGATCTGACATCCTTAAGGGAAGCTCTACAAAATTCAATTGATTCTTGTAGATATAGGAAAACCTCATTAAAAGATGATTATATTCCATGTGTTAAGGTTGAAATTTCAAATGAATTTATTAAAATAATAGACAATGGGATAGGAATGGATGAATTCATCATTGAAAACTTCTTTGGTAAATTAGGAAGTAGTTTCTATGAGCAGAATAAAGTAAAAAAGGAGTTTGAAGCTATTGGCCAGTTTGGTGTTGGCATATTTTCATACTTTCTTATAAGTGAATTTATTGATATCGAGACAAAATCACATAACAGTAAACCTCTTAAGTTTCGAATGGATAAAGATCCAAAAAATTACTTCCATTTTTTTGACAATACAGAAAGAACTGAAACTGGCACTACCATTACTCTTCATCTAAAGGAAAAAATACAAACCAAATACAATTTTAATGATTATTACAATTACATTAAGGAGACTTTTAGATATATAGAATTCCCTATTGAAATAAAAAGCGAAAGTGAAATTGTTGAAATAACAAAAAAACCTTTCACTTTCGACTTTCAAACTGAAATATCACAATGTATTAAACCACTACACAAATCAAATCTAAGCAAACTACACCATATTACTTGCTATATTGACACT
This sequence comes from Labilibaculum sp., assembly GCA_016743925.1. Taxonomy (GTDB): domain Bacteria; phylum Bacteroidota; class Bacteroidia; order Bacteroidales; family Marinifilaceae; genus Labilibaculum. The sequence goes on along the minus strand of JADGFH010000392.1, from coordinate 5,208 downwards.
GATGATTATGAAGGACAATGCTCTATAATAACTCAGAAACTCACAAAAAAATTCAAATTTGATGAAACGACTGAACTTTTTGATTTTGAGTCGTTCAGTAATGTATCTAGGCAGCACGATCTATCGCAAATTTCAATATCTCAAAAAGGTGTATTTGTCAACAACTACTCAAATGGAAATCTTTTTTTAGTATTTGGTGATATCAACCTCAAAAAAGCCACTAAAATAAATATAAACAGAAAGGGTTTTACAGATACAATTGTAATTAAAAAAGTCATTAATGTGTTTAACAGCGCCTTAATTATTAAACTTTTTTCAGAATTAAAAAAGCACTATTCAACTACTGAAATAGCTAAATTTTCTGATCAATTTTTAAGTGAATATTTATCATCATATCAATCATTCTATAGCGATTCTAATTACATTGATGCCTTAAAGCAAAGTTTATATGTTAAATTATATAACGGAGAAGAAACCACTGTTATTAGTCTATTAGATTTAAACCAAAATTACCAAGACATAATTCTAATATCTGATAAAGAGAATAAAAAAGAGGTGTATAAAATCACTCAAAAACCTTTAGTTATTGCATCAGGTTATCAGTATTCAGGATCATATAGAACCTTAAGAGAAATTCTTATACATCTTTTAAAATATCACCCAAGTGTAATAATTAAGGATAATAAGCCATATTCTAGATTAGATAAAGAAAATTTTGAAGATTACTTTCAAACTTGGAAAAAAACAGACGTTTTGCCTTTATATAATTTCACCTTTGAAGACATAGATTCCAAATATTTCTGTGTGAACCTTGCTAAAAACAAGAAAGAATTAAATAGTTCTTCCTCTAATTACGACACAATCATAGTGAACAAAAAACACCCATTTACCCAACTTATTATCAATAATTCAGAGAGAATAAATCGTGAAAAAGATTTATTTATACTTGTTAAAACCGCTGGAGAAATTTTATCAAATGTTACAAATTCCAATAGGTTGTTAAAGAAAAACTTAGATCAACTAAATCAAATATCTAAAGCTTTGGCTGTTTTAGGTGATGAATATAAGTTTACAAAAGAGGATTTCCTACCAACCGTAAAATAAATAATTACCTATACCAATCAAAAAGACCACCCCGAGTGGTCTTTTTTTATGCCCTACTCTCCCCTCGTGATCATGAAAAACAATCAAATCTAAAACACCGCACTACTCCCGACATTCAAGAATTTGTTGGGCCCCATAGATAAAGAGTACGATCAGAACAAAATCCCATGAGAGAGGAACGAGCGAATATTATTTTGTTCCGTCATCGAATCGTTATGGGTAACAATATTTTTGTGGTCTTGACCTTTTTGCTTCGTTTTTGGGTCAAGCCAAAAATGAAGAGCCCGTCTGGCTTAAAGACAAGAGAAAATTGGGAATTAAATCTAAACTATTAAAGTGTTTGTTAAAGCCACAAGGCTCTTACTTTTTCTATTGATGAAAAAGTAAGCAAAAAATCTAGGGCGCGCTTCCTCAGTCACCCATTACAATTCATGAGCTAAATGAAAAAAACTCGTTTCACTCAAACAGATTTTCATTCTTAACACTCATTTCATCTATGGGTCCCGACCTGCGGATTCGATGCCCAATCTCTGCAAAGTAATTATGCATTACCTCCCCTCGGCATCATGAAAAAAAATATCTGAATAGCAGCAAAACACTAATCAATGCAGCAACCCGACTTCATTTTTTTATAGACCCATTTCAAATACAATCAAATCACCTTTTTCTGTTAATCTTGTAGCACTAATTCCTACAAAACGCCCATTAGTAGTTGTTAAATCGTTTAGTTTAATTCCTTGTGGCAAGGAAAATTCTTTTTCTGATTTAATACGACCTGTTTCATCAATATGCACTACTTTGATTTTGTTGTTAAATGTTCCTGCAACAACAAAACTATTATCAGGTAAACTTATGATTTGTTCTATATTTCCATTTCCAGAAATACTAATAGGAGCTTCCCATATCTTTTCCCCATCTATATTATATGCACTTGCAAAAGCTCCTGTAGCATTTAAACCAGCAAAAACGAGTTTATTGTTCCCGCTAATACCAACAGCGGTTGATTTCAATGCTTGATCCAACAAAATATCCCATTTTAAATAGCCTGCCTGATCAATAGCAAATATCCAATTGCCAGCAGCAACATAAGTAATACCTGATGGATCGCTAGCTACATTATAAACCTTGCCCTTGCTTGAGTAGGCACGAGACCACAACTTTTTACCATTCGCATTGAGTTTTACTAAACTAGGCGTAAAGGTTGAATCCTTTGTGCTTTTGCTATAGCCTGCAATTAAAATTTTATTGTCGGGATAAACTACAAAATCGAGTACTTCATCGATATCAATTCTTTGATTAAATATATTTTTACCATTGGCATCGAGCTTATAAAGCCATGCTTGCCCTTTCACACTATCAACTACAGCATCAGTAATACCTGCAACATAAATTTCGTTCTGAGCACTTATGCTAACTGTATTTACAAGATCATCAAAACGGTTTCCTAACATCTTATTCCAAATCATTTTGCCAGTAGTATCTATGCCTAAAAGCCAAGAATCATACATCTCTCCCTCTGCTTTACGCGATGATGCAGCTACTACAAGATCTCCATTTGGGCGCTTAGCAATTCCACCACCAAAATCATTAAACTGCTGGTTATCGAATCCTTTTACAAACTTGTAATTTCCCATCGGAAAATCCGTAACGATCTCTTCTCCTAATGCACTAGCTTTTAGATTAAAAATATCAATGTAATGCTTGCCTTCAGGAAATGAGGACACAAATTTGTTATAAGCCTCTAAGCTGTTTACACTTTTAGCCCATTCAAAAAGCAATTTCTGTTTTAATACTTTAGCTTTCGACATTTTTGAGGAATTAGGAAATTCTACCATAAAATGCTCAATAGCTTCAAGTGTCTGCTTATCGGATGCTTCTTTAAAAGCATTCCTTCCAATAATTTCTTAACCGTTTCAACTTGAACAGCCTTAGGATATTTTTCAACAAAATTCCGAAAACTATTTAATGATCCCTCACTTGTAGCAGTTTTATAGGCTAACTCATTGCGCATCTTTATGGCTATATCAGCTTGAGCTGATTCAGGATAATCCTTTAAAAATTGATTAAATGCAGCAAGCGTATTTTTATTCTCGGCTTCACGAAACATGATATAATTCAAAATATGCGAAACATTGGCATAGTATTTAGAATCAGGAAATTCTCTTAAAAACTTCTTGGCATAATCTGTATTATTTTCCTCTCGCACATATTTAATCAACTTATCATCCATTTGTTGGCGCTGCCAGTCCATGTTTTTAATTACAGGTCTATGTCCACGCCTTTTATCTAGCTTTAAAAATAAATCATTCAAAACAACTTTATCTCCTGCAGTAAACTGAGATTGTGCTTCATAGGCTTTCTGAAAGTATTCCAAAGCTTTAAAATAATCTTTGTCAGAATATTTATCAGATGAATAAACGATAGCTAGTCCTAAATTAGCCATTGCCGATTCAGGTTCTTTTACTAAAACTTTATCGAAATTCACTTTAGCCTTAGCCAATTCATTATCAATATCAGCCTGTGCACTTGCCTCCATGCCTTTGAATAAATTATTATTATATATTCTACTAGGCTTCTGTGCTACACTAATAAATGATATTAGTAGTGAAAGGATTAGTATATTTAGTTTTCTTGCATTCATAATTAAGAGCTTATTTTTTTAGTACTAAAAATTCCACACGACGATTATTTGATCGTCCAACTTCGGTTTTATTGGTATCTAAAAACTTAAATTCTCCATACCCAACACCTTTGATTTTTTGAGAATTAATTCCCTTACTAATAAGATATTTAACCACAGATTCTGCTCTTTTCTGACTTAAAGTTTGATTTAATTCATCAGAACCCACATCATCAGTGTGCCCACTAATCTCAATCAAACTAACTGTTCCTTCTTTTAAAAAATCGACTACTTTATCCAGTTCTTCAAATGAAGTTGGCAAAAGCATACTTTTACCAGTTTCGAAGAAAATATTATTTAAAATAAGAGCACCACCTTCTTCAATATTTCTTAAGCCCTCGGTAAAAGAATCTTTAGGCAGTACGGGCTCTGTAAAAACTATAGTACCCTCCGAGTAGCAATTATTTTGATCACTTACACGATAAGTATATGTACCTGCTTTTAGGTTTTGAAGTTTTTGTACATTTTTTGTTCCGTTACTCCAGTCAATATTGTAAGGAGCTTGTCCTCCTGATATTCCTAAGCTAATGACACCATCATTTATTATTTTATTAATTTGACCCGTAACAGGATTTAGACCTCCTGTATAAGAAGAATCAATAACCACGGTTGCTAAATCTTTAGGAACGCATGCACACATATTACAATCAACTAACGGACGAATCTCAAAATCGTCAAAAAAGTAATAAGCATGTGACTTGCCTTTCTTGTTCTTCGTATCACGACCAGTAACTACATAGTTGGTATTATCGTAATTTTTAAAATTACCCACAGTAAAGAATCCCTCACCTCCTTTAGCAGTATATACTTGACAGAATTGTGTCCATTCTTCTGTATTGTCTAAAAATAAACCTTCTTTGTTAGTTAAATCCGCCTTTAACTTTAAATAGGTTTTATTCCCATTTGCTATTTCTGAATTTGAAAAATGCAAACTCAACTGATCAACAGCAAATTTACTTCCAGATGCTAATTTGTACCAAAATGAAACACAATATTTTTGACCAGCTACCATGCCACTGTTTAAAGTACCTTGAATGTATTCTCTAAAATCGCGATTACTTCCGCTTAAAATAGCTCCCAAATAACCTTTACCAGATTTAGCCTTGCTGTATCCCGCAAAATTATCTGGTACTTTTACTTCATTAGAGCCACACTCATTAAAATAATCGGGAGTAGTAGCAGTTGGATAGGTCCAATGAGGAATTAATTTATGTGTCTTGTCCATAAAAGTGTAACTTTCAGGGCATTTTTCATACACTTCAAAACTAGGATTAAGTACCATATTCTCAACTTGAGCATAGGATCCAAACCAAGTGAAAATAACACTCAATGCTATGAGATTTTTTACGTAGAGCTTTCTCATTACTAAATGGAATTATGTTTGTATTTCTACAAAATAAATAAATAAATATATTGAATTGGTA
>JADGFH010000391.1 GCA_016743925.1 Labilibaculum sp. | reverse complement strand
AAACAATTTTAGATGGAAAGGAAAATAATTGGGAAAAACTAGAAAAAATTTATGATTTTGTAAGAACCAATGTAAAATGGAATGATAAGTATAGAATCTATCCTGAAACATCGCCACCTAATTTATTAAAGGAGAAAGTAGGAAGTAATTCCGATATTAATTATTTTCTCGTTTTATTGTTGCGAGAAGCCGGTTTTGTTTGCGACCCTGCTTTGGCCAGATCTAATGACAGAGGACTTATTCAAAAGGATTATCCATTACTAAGTCAGTTCGATCAGATACTTGCTTGTGTCGAATTGCATGGAAAACATCATTTTCTGAATGCATGTTCGCCATATCGACCATACAATATTGTTGCTGAAAAGGATTTGAATTATCATGCTTTTGTATTACGGAAAGGAAATCCATATTGGGCGAAGATTATTCCAAATAAAAAGAATTATCAGCAAATATCAATAACCTATGATTATTCGGATTTAGAGGATCCGGTTTGTAATTTTAAATTGTTAGAATCAGGATATTTAGCAGCGGAAAGTCGGAAGAAATTGTCCAAATTTGGAGCAGTATCATGGATGTCCGAATTGTTTGATTTAGAGAAGTTTGATTTTCAAGTAGATTCACTACGATTTAAAAATGAGAAGCTTGTAAAGCTTTCACTGCAAATGGAGTGTGATTTTAATTTGGAAAGTGGTCTAGATGGAGATAGTGATTTTATATATGTCAATTTATTTAATGATCAAGATCTGAAAAATCCATTTTTAAAAGAATCTAGGCAATATAGAATCGATTATAATTATCCTAGATCCAAAACTTTTATGGTGAAGTTTATTCTTCCTGAAGGTTATCAGTTTGAAGATTATCCAAAAGCAAAGAAATTTATTTTGGGGCAAAAGGCAGGGATGTTTATGCTTACCTCAAAAATTGTAGGAAATGAACTTAGTATACGAACATCATTTTCAATAAACTTAGTTTCGTTTACAAAAGAATACTACGGTGATTTAAGCGAATTCTATAGTCAAATGATTAAGACTATGGGATCACAAGTCGTTATTAAAAAAACAAATAATATCTCAGAAAAATGAATCAGATAACTGAACGAATAGAAGTTGAGGAGACCCAAATTGAAGCCAAAGAAAGTTTAGCTTATCCAACAATTAAGCAAGGATGGGGTATTATTGGGTTATTCATTTTAATTGCAATTGTATATGCTATTCCATATGGAATTCTTAAAGTAATGCATATAGCAATGAATGATGATCTGTTTTCATTCTTGAATTATTCAATTCCAGTGATTATTTTAATATTGATAATAAGAAAATGGTGGCTAAAGAATCCAAAAAACAAAGGAGTATTGACTTTGAATACATTCCCTGTTGCGATTCTACCTATTGTAGTGATAATGACGTTGGCCTTATTGATTATTAATATAGAAATTACAAGTTGGGTTCCTATGCCAGAATGGTTATTAAAGATTTTTAAGGATGCGATGCCACATAATATTTGGGGATTCTTAACAGTTGCAGTAGCAGCTCCAATACTAGAAGAGGTATTGATGCGAGGAATTGTTCTTGATGGTTTGCTACGAAACTATAGCCCTTGGAAAGCAATCGTTTGGTCTGCGGTTTTATTTGGTGTTCTGCACCTAAATCCATGGCAATTTGTTGTCGGACTAACAGTAGGATGTGCTCTTGGATACTTGTATTGGAAAACTAAATCACTTTATTTGTGCATTTTTATTCATTTTGCAAATAATAGTATCGCATTTTTTCTGATGATGCGTAATCCGGATATGACAAATATTTCTGATTTATATGAATTGGGAGTAATGGCTCGAGTAATTATTTTTGCAATAGCAGCATTTGTAATTTGGCAATCTTATCGTTTTTTCGAATCTTATTTTAAGGCAAAAGAAAGCGGAGAGGATTAATTAGATCGAAATAGAAAAGACACAAAAAAAGGCTAAGATGTTTATTACATTCTTAGCCTTTTTTATATCCGTAAAGTGTATTGTTTTACTTTTTACTGATACGATTATCAATCATAGAAAAGAAAATATAAACGAAAAGGACTAAAGGAACAATCAACCATTTTAGAAGAATGGCAAGAACCACTAAGGTGATTAGAAATAGATAGCGGATTTTATTTTCTTTCCATGCTAAGCTTTTCACTTTTAATGCAAACATCGGTATTTCTGAGACTAGCAAAAGAGAGGTTACAATTATTGCAATAATTAATACGGTAGAATTGCTAGCCAATGCTTCAATTTCTGGGTAATCTCCAAAATGAAAGATGAGAGCGAATGACGCCCAAAACATTGCATTCATAGGGGTATTAACTCCTATAAAAGAAGTTGTTTGTCTTGTGTCAACATTAAATTTGGCCAATCGTAAGGCTGAAAATATTGGAATGATAAAGGCAGACAATAAAATAGCCAATTGAGAATAGCTTAGTTCTGAAGGATTAAAATCTGCGGAAGCGCTTCCAAGAACTGCACCTTTTAGGTAAGCCAAGGCTATTACTCCTGGTGCAAAACCGAAACTAACCATATCAGCCAAAGAATCGAGTTCTTTCCCCTTAGGAGAATAAGCTTTTAGCGTTCGAGCAGCTAATCCATCCATAAAATCGAAAACAGCAGCTAAAATAATCAGAAAGGATGCAGATACAAGGTAGCCTTCCATGGCCATTAAAGCCGCGGAGCAACCCGAAAATAGATTTAAACAAGTAATTGTATTTGGAATATGCTTAACGAATCCTTTAGCTTCTGACATGAATTTTATTTTTGTAAAGTATGGCACAAAAATAATGGAATTTTCCGAAACAAAGGATTTATGGCGCTACTATGCATAAGTTTAAAAAAAGCGTACTATTTTTACCATTCCATGAAAAAGAAATTGATACCTCAAATATTAGCCTGCTTAATCTGTTTATGCCTTACTAGTAACTTGTTTGGTCAAACATCGGCACCTACCTACAGTAATGAATTCCTGTCGATTGGAGTTGGGGCAAGATCTTTTGGAATGGGAAATGCCACAGTCGCTTCACAAAAAGGAGTAGAGTCTGCCTATTGGAATCCAGCTAATTTGGTCGAATTAACATCAAAATTTGATGTTTCTTTAATGCATGCGGAGTATTTTGGAGGTTTATCGGCTTATGATTATTTAGGCTTTGGCATGAAAATTAACAAGAAGAGTGCGATTGGCCTAAGTTTAATACGCTATGGTGTTGATGATATTCCGAATACTTTGGAACTGATTGATAAAGATGGAAATATTCGTTACGATTTGATAACGACATTTTCGGCTGCTGATTATGCTTTTTTAGTTTCTTATTCGCGAAAAACAGCTATTAAAGGTTTAAGTATTGGTGGAAATGTAAAGTTAATTTATAGGCATACAGGCGATTTTGCCTCAGCCTATGGTTTTGGTTTTGATATTGCGGGCACCTACAGAAAAGGGAAGTGGACGATGGGAGCTGTTCTACGAGATGCTACCAGTACTTTCAATGCTTGGGTTTTTAAAACGGGAGATTTAAAAGAAGTTTTTGAGTTAACAGGAAATGAGATTCCTACCAATTCGACAGAACTTACTTTGCCAAGACTGATTTTAGCAGTTAGTAGAGAATTTCCGATATCAGACAAATTTTCTTTGTTGGCAGAATTCGATGCCGATTTAACATTCGATGGCAAGCGAAATGTATTGGTCCAAGGAGATCCGATTAGTATCGATCCGCATATGGGAATAGAGGCTTCTTTTAAAAATTTGATATACCTAAGAGCAGGAGTGAGTAACTTCCAAGAGGAAATGGATTTCGATCAAACCAGCAGTTGGACTTTTCAGCCTAACTTGGGTTTAGGAATCAATTACAAAAGCTTTCGTTTAGATTATGCATTAACTGATATTGGGGACCAATCGGTGGCAAAGTATTCTAATGTATTTTCATTGTCTTACTCATTTAAATAACTCGAATAGACAATGGCAAATGTGATAATTGAAATTCATGGTTTAGGTAACAAACCTCCAAAGAACCTTTTAGAACGGTGGTGGGAGCGTGCGATGATTGAAGGTTTAAAAAGCAACGATTATAAAGCAAAATTGCCAAAACATGAAATGGTTTATTGGGCAGATATTCTTTACGATCAACCACTAAATCAGTTCGAAAAAGATGCTGAAAGTCCTTACTATTTAGATGAAATTTATGTGAGGCGACCAAAGTTATTCGTAAGGGAAAAACATGATACCAGAAAGAAGGTCGTGAATTTTGTGAATAGGCAATTGAATAAATTCCTTTTAAATGAAGACTTAAGCTTAAATTATTCTTTTATTACGGATGCAATATTAGGCAACTATTTTCAAGATCTCCAGACTTATTATCAGGATGATAGTGTATCTGATGAAGAATCAGCCATCAAAATAAAAGAAACAATTCGCTTACGATTACTGAAAGTTCTGGATAAGTACAAAGAGGATGATATCATGTTGATTGCGCATTCAATGGGCTCAATTATTGCTTTCGATGTGCTTAGTTTTCTGGCCAACCACATTCCAATTCATACTTTGGTTACCATTGGCTCTCCACTGGGCTTGCCAATAGTTGTAAGCAAAATTGCGGATGAGCAACGAATTCGGAACAATGGAGGGACTTTAATTGCAACTCCACCTAATGTAAAACGCTGGCACAATTTTTCTGATATTCTTGATAAGGTTGCACTTAATTATGAATTAGGTGATGATTTTAAAGAGAATAAACATGGTGTTAAACCGGTTGATTATTTGGTTGAGAACAATTATCAAATTAACGAAATTTCGAACCCTCATAAGTCCTATGGCTATTTAAGAACTCCTGAATTTGCCAATGTATTGAATGAATTTATTCTATCGGAAAGATTAACGCTTAAACAGAAATTTAATCGAAAAGCAATTGTTTTTGCAAAGAGAACTAAGCTTAAAATGTCTATTCAAAGAAGAAAAGTTCAATCTTGGTTTCATAGAAAAAGATAAAAGAAGAATCCCAAAGAAATTATGCTTTGGGATTGTATTTTAATTATCCATGAATACCCAAAATTTGCCCACCATCAACACTAATGGTTTGTCCACTAATATAAGCAGATGAAGGGGAGAGCAACCAAGCTGCTAACTGTCCTAAATCTTCTGGATTTCCCATTCGCTTCATTCTAATGCCAGAAGCAATCTTGTCTTTAGCTTCTTGCGATGTTATATTTTCTTGTTCGGCTTTTTTATCTAATAATCGATTTATTGCAGGTGTTTCGTGATATCCTGGCCCAACAATGTTTAGCGTAACTCCTGATTCTGCAATTTCTTGAGAAAGCGTTTTTATAAAACCAACTACCGAAAGTCTTAATGAGGTACTTAAAACTAGATTGTCTATGGGTTGTTTCACCGAAGAACTTTCCAGAAAAACCATTCTACCATACTTTTCTTTCATCATTAATGGAACTAAAGCCTGGGTCAATTCTACCTTCCAGCGTAAGAGTTGATGATAGGCGTTATCCCAATCTTCTAAATTTGTTTCGAGGGTTTTCATTGCCGGTGGGCCACCTGCATTCACAAATGCTCCAGACAGCTTTCTACTGCCTATTGTATCTAACAACAGTTGTATGGTTTCCGATTGGGTAATATCACCGCAAAGGGCTTCTATTGAATTTGGGTGAGCTTGTACTAACTTATCTAGTTGTTCTTGTCCACGCGCTATTGCAATTACCTTTGCGCCATCGCCAACAAGGTTTTTTAATACGGCATTTCCGAATCCTGAAGTGGCGCCGCAAACCACAAATAGTTGATTTTTAATATGTAAATCCATGTTTATTTTATTTGAATTGATATGTTACAACTTGCAGTTGTATTTTCGTAAATATGAAGTTACGATTTTTTACAGATCAGACCAGTAAAATAAGGGATCAGACTAATAAAAATTGATAAAGTAAAATAAGAATGTTAAGG
>JADGFH010000390.1 GCA_016743925.1 Labilibaculum sp. | reverse complement strand
CAATATAAGTGGTCGAAATAGTGAACCAGCAAAATCATTGAGAGAGTTCGCAAATTTAAAGGGAGTTAAAATTGATCTTATTGAAATGGATGTCCTTTTGGATGAAAGTGTAAATTCTGCATTGAGTCAATTACCAGTAATGGATGTGTTGATTAATAATGCAGGTCTTGGATTTGGAGGCCCTGTGGAATCATTCTCTGCAAATGAGTGTTTGGCTCAATTGAATTTGAATATTGTAGGAACACTGAGGGTAGCGAAGGCTGTTTTGCCTGGAATGCGGGCCCAAAAATCAGGATTAATTATACAGCTTAGTTCTATAGCAGGACGATGTGCTTTCCCGGCTCTTGGTATTTATCACGCAAGTAAATGGGGTTTGGAAGGTTTGAGTGAATCCATGCGTTACGAATTGGCTCCTTTAGGTATTGATGTTGTTTTAGTGGAGCCAGGCCCTTTCTCAACTAAATTTCTGGACAATATTATTATTCCAGATGATGAGGAATTGAAACAAGCCTATCAACACGTACATGATTTTTACGAGGGCTTTAAAAATCAAGTAAATGAAATTTATGAGCAGGAAGGTAGTCCTACTGATCCGATGCTTGTTGTCGAAACCTTTGAAAGATTAATAGATATGCCGGCAGGAACTCGTCCTTTGCGTAATATTGTAGGACTTGATTTTGGTGCACAGTCTATAAATGATGCGGTAGAACCGTTGCGTAAAGCAATTTTGGAGTCAATGGATATTCTAAGTTTAGATGGCCCCGCAGAAAAGGTGAGTTAAAAATGAAAAGTGTTAATTCCTTAAATTAATTATTAATTGATTTGTCAGGCGAAAACGGAGTATGTTGAATACTCCGTTTTTGTATTTTTGATTTTTCTTATCTTGTATTCGATTTATCAAACCTTATGAATCATGCAAAATCAGTATCATATTTTAAATGGTGATTGTTTAAAAGAACAATTTCCAAAAGCTTTAAATGGGGAAGTAATTGTTGCCAAAGAATGTTTGGTTGATGGAGCTGTGAAGGGGGAAACACTTGAAGAATTATTGGAAGTAAGAGCTAAGTTTATCTGTAGTCAATTTCCAATGATTAGTGAAAAAGAGTACCATGAGGGAACATCTGCCGAAATAAAAAAGATACTTGCTATTCCTCCTGTTACAGATGTGAATTTGTGGTTTGAAGATGATTTGTTTTGTCAGGTGAACTTCTGGTTTGTATTGAATTTATTGTATGAACATGGTAAAAAGGATGGAATATATCTGGTTCGGCCCAATAAAGGAAATGAATATAATTTCGGAAAAATGAATCAAGAGGAGCTTCTTTTTGCTTTTGAAAATAGAATTGAAATTAAAGGCGAATTATTAGAAAAAAGTAGCCAATTGTGGAGATTCTATCAAAAAGAAGATTGGTCGGGCATGGAAAAATAGCAATAGAAATGCAAGATGATTTTCCTTTTATTTTAGCTGCTGTAAATGCTCAAATCGATCGATTGCCTAAAAATGAGTCTATAGGAAGACCAAAGCAAACATTAAAAAAGATCGTTGAATATTTGCAAACTAGTGAGTTTGGTCCTGTCTTTCAAGAATTCTGCAAAAGGGAGAGTATTTATGGCTTTGGCGATTCTCAGGTACAAGTTCTTCTTCGTGAGATTTTGGATAATAAATGAGCTTTTTGATAATTCTTAAACCTTCCTTTTAAAGCACTTAACAAGAGCGTTTTTAGATATTGCAGAATAAGTTTACATCAAATTAATATTTCATTTTGGGAGAACTCAATAATTGTTTTTACTTTCGCAGGCTTAAATTAAAATATCTCGAGTTAGGAAGTCATCTTGTGAGGGGGATGGAGGCGTTGCGAAGGAGAGATGGTGAAAAGAGTTAGAGATGAAATACAAAATGTTAGTTCTGGATTTGGACGATACGCTTTTGCGTGATGATCACAGCATTTCGAAGAGAAATAAAGAAATGCTAATGAAGGCACAAGAGCAAGGAATATATGTTGTTTTGGCTTCGGGCCGTCCAACACCTGCAATGCTTCAATATGCAGAAGAACTTGAATTGAAAAAATACGGTTCGTACATTATTTCCTACAATGGTGCAATAATTACCGATTTAAATAAAAAAATTCCCATTTTCGAGCAAAGTCTAAGCAAAGAGCAAATTCATGGTTTACATGATTTTTCTTTGGCCAATAATCTGGATATTATTACTTACTCTTCGGACAGTATTATTAGTGAGACAACATCAAAGTATATTGATATTGAGATTAATCTTACGCAGATGAAGTTTAATAAAGTGGATTGCTTTAAAACTGCAGTAACTGAATCTGCCGTAAAATGCATTCTATTAGAAGATCCAGAATACCTGAAGAAAGTTGAAACAAAATTAAAGAAAGAGAAGCCGAATAAAAGTGTTGCCATTTCGAAACCTTTCTTTTTAGAGGTGATGCCAAAAGGAATTGATAAAGCAGCAAGTATTGCAAGGCTAGCAAAAAAGTTAGGTATACGTCAGGAAGAGATTGTTGCTGTAGGTAATGCGGGAAATGATTTAACAATGGTAGAATACGCAGGATTAGGTGTTTGGGTAGATAATGTTACACCAGAACTTCGCGACCGCGCCGATGCTATTGTAGCTTCTAATAATGATCACGGCGTAGCCGAAGTAGTTGAAAAATATATTCTTGCGAATTAGTCAAGCTGATTGTAAAAGGAATTAAAATAATATCAAAAGCGAAGTCTACTAAGGCTTCGCTTTTTTATTGTGATGCTGCTAAAACATTTTTCGGTAGCAACGCTTACGTTTGTGCTGAACGTGATCGAATGATTTCCAAAGCTGAATAGCAACATGATTGTTCTCGAGCATTCCAGTTGTTTCGGCAAATCGAAGTCCGTCGCTGTTGGATGTTTTTAGCAATTCGTTCATCAATATGGATACAAAGCCTAGCTTTTGGCAATCGTGATCTACTCCTGTTAACATTAGATCCATTTCGCTTGGGTTTTCAAGAGCCTTTTTCAGATGCCACCATCCAAAAGGGAAAAGTTTGCCCTTGGCTTTTTGTAATGCTTTCGATAAGGAAGGCAGAGCAATAATGAATCCAACCAATTTGTCTTCTTTGTCTAGTATAATTTTTACGTATCGAGGATTCAATATTGGAAAGTATTTTGAAATGTAAAAACGGATTAGGTTTTCGGGCAGTTTAAAAGTGCCAAACAAATCGGCGAAGGCATCATTAAATACTTTAAATATTTTTTCTTTATAAGGTTCCAGTTCTTTTTTAGTGGTGAAGTTAATGGTTTGCAAACCATATCTTTTTTGGATTAGTTCGGCAACTCTTATTGCTTTTGCCGGTGTTTCTTCTGGTAAGTTAATTCTGAATTCCAACCAATCAATTTCTTTTTCAAAAGCCAACCTTTCGAAATGATCTTCATAGTAGGCAAAATGATAATCGGAAGCCATGGAAGGAAGATATTCTTGGCCTTCGATTAATAGACCAGCATGATCTAAACTCGAAAAACCGAGCGGTCCATTTACACCAATCATTTCTTCACTTTTTAGCCATTCTTCGGCTACCGAAAAAAGTTTTTCAGAAACTTCATACTTGTCAATAAATTCCATACGAGTAATTCGGCCAATTTTTTCGCCTTGCTTCTCAATACTCAAATTATTTACGATAGCACCAATTCGTCCAACAGTTTTTCCATTTTCATAAGCTAACCAAAATTTAGCTTTGCAAAAATCAAATGCGGGATTCTTATCGGGCATTAATAGTTCCAGTTCTCCAGCTTTAAAAGGAGGTACCCAAAATTTATTATCCTTATATAATTTGAACGGAAGGTTAACGAATTCTTTGCGTTTTCTTTGATTTAGAACTTCTACTATTTGGATACTCATAAATGAAATATTTAAGCGAATTCAGCATCTGAGGCCGATACTCCTTTCTTTAAAAGATTAGTTGTAGACCAAAAGTAAGGATTTATGACTAATGCGAACCAGAGATTGTTCCGTAAAATCATATTTAGAATGGGTAAAGCTAATATGCAGTTTTCCCATAAATTGTGAAGTGTGTTAATCCAATAATCTTACGAATGGAATCGTGTTATGTTTGAAGCATAATTTTGATTTAAGTTACTTGCTTCTTGAGTTTTAATAATTGAATAGCCTTTTTAGGTATTTATAGAACGATTCTAATTAGTTAAACTTACAATTTGACAAAAACAATTAGTTAAATTTTGCGTAATAAATAGGTATGCTAAAATCTCTTGTTTGTTATGGGTAAAGAAAATTGTTGGGAAGTTATGAAATGCGGAAGGGAATTAAATGGTGTAAATACTGCTAAACAGGGAGTTTGCCCTGCTGCTCAATTAA
The DNA here is from genome assembly GCA_016743925.1 of Labilibaculum sp. GTDB lineage: Bacteria > Bacteroidota > Bacteroidia > Bacteroidales > Marinifilaceae > Labilibaculum. Next base: position 1,598 of record JADGFH010000390.1, on the reverse strand, counting down.
GCATTTTTGATGGCATTAATATGGGAGCCAGTGGTGGCCGTTTTTGCTGGGTAGTTGCAGGTACTTATTGCGGAGGTGATGCTGCAGGAAGTTACGCTCAAAAATTGGCAAATTGCGTCAATTGTAAATTTTTGAAACAAGTAAATAAAGAAGAAGGACGAGATTTTATTCTATCACCAAGAAAAATTAAAAAGGACTAAATAAAGGAACTATTAGTGAAGAATTATTTCTTCACTTTTTTTTTGAAAATCCAAGCACCAATAATTGCTGTAAAAGGAGCAACTAAAACCAATCCAAAACTACCAACTAGTGTGTGTAAAATCTCTCCAGAGACATAGTTTAGATTCAAAATATTTACCATTGGAGTTCCTTGGGCAATAAATACCATTAACAGAGCTGAAAATCCGCCTGAATAGGCAAGGAGTAAGGTCGTAGTCATGGTTCCAACTACCGCTTTACCTACCGAAAATCCAGACTGACGTAATTCTCTTGTACTTATGCTTTTGTTTGCTTGATATACTTCGGCCTGCGAAGCGGCTATGTCCATTGATATATCCATCACAGCTCCTGATGAGGAGATGAAGATTCCAGCAAGGAAGATCTCAGTTAGATTTAAATAAGAATAGCCTGAATAAAGTAAGGTTTCTGAGAAAGGTTTTATTGCACCATGAATATTGAATAGTTTACCAAATAAAATAGCCATAAAGCAGGTTATGGCAATACCACTCATGGCACCTAAAAATGCAACAAAGCCTTTTTTGTTTGTTCCTGCCACCAAAAATATAATTGCAGAGGTTAATAGAGCTACAATTACCAATGAGAGTGGAATAGGAGCAAAACCTTTTAGCAATCCAGGGAGTAACAATTTCCATATGCAAATTCCTGTAAAAAGGAAAGATAGCATGGCTTTTACGCCAGTCCATCCAGCAAATAAAATTAAGAAGATTACAAATAAAGCCAATAGGAAGGCTTCAATATTAATTCGGTAATGGTCAATTACATTGGCGCTAATAATTTGCGATTTGTCTTTGCTTAAGTTTAAAACCGTTAGTGTTTTATCGCCCGAAATAAAATATTTATCAAACTCCATTCTCCCAACAAGTTGATTGAATGCTCTTAACTTCTGATTTTTAAATTGTCCATTTAGAATTTCAATTTTCAGGCTTTGTGTACCTGTTTTAATAATACCTGTTTCTACAATTAAAGAGTTGTCTGTTTCTAAAACCAAGGCTTTTACTCTCTCAGAATTACTCGTATCCGTTTCTGAAAAACCAGTTGGTAGGTATATAATAACAATACTTAATGCTAGTAAAATTGATACTAATATTAGATCTGATTTTTGAGGGAGTTGGAATTTAAACATGCGATAAAGGTATTAAAAAGCGGAAAATTGTATTCTGTGAAAAAAGCTCCACATTTTAGTAGAGCTTTTCTATATTTAAATTGCTTTAAATTAATTTATTCAATCAATTTCATCAAGTTTTTTGGAACATCTGTATTGTCATAAAAACCATTAAATAATTCAGCTCCAACACCAATAGCACGAATTGGGATAGGTACTGCAGTATGAGAATAAGAAGTCCAGCCAATTCCTGCTT
>JADGFH010001122.1 GCA_016743925.1 Labilibaculum sp. | reverse complement strand
CAGTTCTTCCAATACCTAAGTTTTCAATTGATATTTCAATTTCTTCTAGCTCTAATGATTCTTTCTCTGTAAAATTACGAGCTAAACTTCGTAGTTCATCTCTTCGCATAATCATCTCTTCGACATCTGCAGATCTGGTAGTCTCTAATTCATATATTTCACTTGTCAAAATCTGATCAATTTTCCAAGTATGCATATTATCAATCTTATGAATTTTAGTTTTTCCTTTTTCCTGTTTTAATAGAATTAGATCTGAATCCTTAATAGATTGAGGTATGAATGGACTGTGAGTCGCAATAAGCACATGACTGTTATCATTATCATTAACTAATTTTTTAATAATACTAACGTAATCTCTTTGCCATCTAGGATTAAGATGTGTATCAGGTTCATCCATAAAGTACAAACTATTCTTCTTGCCAGTGATTATCATCAAACCTAAAGTAGAGATCATCTGTTGCTCACCTTCACTTAAATTTGAAAACGAAATTACATCACCACCACGCTTCACATCAAGAACAATATCTTGCAATAAATCTGATAAGAAAAGACTTTCTAAATACCTAAAAGTGTCAGCCTCATCATTATTAAATTCGTCACCAACGCTACTTATAAACTTATCAGCATCTATCAGAAAGGTTATAGCTTCTTTTATCCTACTACTGATTTTCATTCCATCAGTCTGTTCTGACGATAGTTTAAGTGATCTTTTTGAGATCCTATATAAAAATGAAGCACATTTTAATGAAGATCCTTCAACACCCCAAAATTTTTCAATGCCATCATCCAATGAAATAGTAGAGTTGAAACCAGGACTCTTCAGCGTGACTGAAAAACGTTCAAAACCATCAATTCTAAGATAATCTTTTAACAAAATATCAATTACACTGTTATTTTGACGGAAAGCAAAAAGTGTAAGTAATAATAATTGTGAATATTTATGACCTGCAAAAAATAATTTTCTAAAATTTTCCCCAGGAATCTTAACTCTTTTTTCTTCTGGTAATTCAACTCCCTCTTCTAACGCTTTTTGATTTAACTGTTCTGCTCTATAATATGCATTTCGAATATCAACAATCAACTTTTCAGCATTATCAATATGCGTTTCAAAAAGATCTTCAAATCGCCTGTTCTTACCAGAAGAATATCCAACAATATGAGCAGGGAACAGATTTTTTTCTTCAGTCTTAAATTGAGAATATGGAATATTTGAAGTACGGCCAACATCTCTTATCTTTAAGTCATTATCTTTTAGGATGAAACGTACAGTATTATTATTTATTGAGTATTCTAACTCAAAATCAGTATACACAGCACTAAATAATCTAAGTTCATTGGAATATAATTCATTAAACTTTGAAGGAGAATCAGCTAAATCCAAACACTTAAAAACTATCGTAAGGAACTCTAATAAATTTGATTTCCCTGTTCCATTTTTACCTAATAAAATACTAACATAGTATGAGTTGGAGAAATCTATTTTAAACTTCTCAAGATTCTTATATTTGAATATATTGACTTTATTTATTCTCATTTTAAAACATTAGAATTAAATAAAATAACTCCATCATCGTTCTGTATAATCATATTGGCATCAATCTCATTATCGAGCTGAATCAAAAATGAATGCTGAGTCATACCAGAAATTGAATATAGTTTATCTTCTTCCAATCCCTTGCTATGA
>JADGFH010000389.1 GCA_016743925.1 Labilibaculum sp. | reverse complement strand
AGCTTCCTCGATTAATTTATTTTTGTCATTTGTGCCAAAATAAATACTGCCAAAACTTACTTTATATTCACCCTTAAATTCGAAACAAATCTCATCAAGCTTTGAGTTTTGAATACTGTTTTCTGAAAAATACAACTTAAGTATTTCGTCTGTTTTCTCAATAGCTTGTAATAAATCTTTGTCAGCAAGGTCGGCTCCAGCAACAATTGGAAAATCTAAAATTATTTCTTTCTGTTTTGCATACTCAATTGCTTTAACACATTTAAATGGAGACCCACCTGCTAAAAAATGAGCTTCAAGTGTGTTTAAGTCAATACTATTATTTGATTTCTGAGTTAAAGCAATAGCTTTTATTAGATCTTTTTTTAATGTTTTGCGAAGACTCATAAAGATGCATCTATCGAACGGAATTTTTGCCCCTAAACGGTGAACTTGAATAATTTTAATTATGACTGCGGTTAATGCTAAAGTCATTAAAGATGCTATGACAATTAAAGAGATATTAAAACTATTCATATGGGTATTTTCTATTAACGTTAACATGTGACTAAAAATTAATATACTTTACTTATCTGTTTATTCGTACAGCTCATAAATTTATAAATAATGGTATATATTATATCCTGAAACGGTAAAATATTTTAGAGCTTATTTTAAAAAAAATATCCCAATCTGGGATGTTTCTGATATTTTTTTCCTTTTGGTCAATTGGATGTCCCTGTAAGTCTATTTGGGTCTCTTTCAGGTCAATCAGGTTTTCCTGCAGGTCAATTGGACGATCCTGTAAGTCTATTTGGTGTTCCTGTAGGTCGATTTGGATCTCTTTCAGATCAATTGGATGATCTTATAGATCGATTTGGATCTTTTTCAGGTCAATTAGGATTTCCTACAGGTCAATTGGACGATCCTGTATGTCGATTAGGTTTTCTTGTTGGTTATTTGGATGCTCTTGCAAGTCTATTTGGATCTCTTTCAGGTCAATTAGGTTTTCCTTTTGGTCAATTGGATGATCCTGTAAGTCTATTTGGTGTTCCTGTTAGTCAATTGGACAATCTTGTAGCTTGATTTGGGTTTCTTTTAGGCCAAATCAAGCTAAATATTGTAAAGAATATAGCTGTTTGCGTTTATTAGCATTACTATTTTTATCTAAAAAAAGTACCTGTTGCGGTATCAGGTGCATTTCGACGATCCGATGCCTTTTTAATTACAGCTTCTTTCTCTGGGTTGGTATATAAGGACCAATTGCCAATTTCTTCTGTTGTTCTTCTGCAGCCAAAGCACACACCGTTACTGTCTTGTCGACAAATACTTATGCAGGGTGATTGTATATCTTCCATAATAATGTTGTTTCTTATTTAAATTCAATACAAATAAAGTAAATTCTATTTGCAAAAACAACTATCACCTAAGTCGATTTAATATTAAATTAGGATATTTTCTTTATAGATTTCCATGGCTTAAATACGGATAAAAAAATGGTGATAATTAGTGTGCCAGTCATGCAAACCCCCATAATGTTTTGAGATTTATCATACCACTGATAGTCCGAATTAGTTAATGCATTTGTACCCAATTCTCCTGAAATATCAACTAGCTTTTCAATCCATGGGCCAGAATAGATGGTGCCAAGTACTATGATCAGAACTGTAATAACCCATTTAAAAATCAACCAACCATGTTTAAAGTAACCCCACTTCGTGAATTGAGAATAGATAAAACCGGTAAGTAGACAAACTATGGCTGAAGGAACAAGGATTTTCATATCAATAAAATGGATGATTTTATTCATCAAATAAAGTTGATCACCCGATGTTATGTCATCGCTCATGAATTGGATGAGGAACATGATCAAACCTGTCGTAATCCATATTCCAGCAGCTATTAAATGGATAGATTTTAGCCATTTATTTTGTGTTACTGATAGTTGTTTCATGTGACTTATTTTAGGAATTTCTCTGTGTTTAGAATGACTTGTTTCAAACTTTTAAGTATTATTTCTTTGCTTTGTTCATCAATTCCTTCTAAGGCAGTATTTGTTGATTCATAGGCATATTGATGAATTTGTTCGTTTACTTTTTTGCCATTTTCAGTAATGTATAGTTTGAATATTCTTTTGTCCTTGTTGTCTCTTCTTTTTTCTAGAAAACCAGCAATTTCAAGTTTTTGAGTCATTCTGCTCATGTTTGCAAAATCTTTGTAGGTAAGTTCGCTTAATTCACCTATCGTCATTCCATCCGATTCTGTCAAATGATACAAAACATTCCATTGCTCTGGTGTAATACTAAGTTTATTACGACTTAATATTTTAAAGAAGACTCGCTTTATCATGATTGCACTTATTGCAATATGGTGGTTTACTGATGTTTCTAAATTTACTTTGTTCATGCTAGAAGTATTTGTCATGACAAGTATTTCGGTAAATGGTTTAGTAGTTATTTCGAATTGCAGACTTGTAAACACGAAAAATCCCGAACTGTGAAGTCCGGGATTTTCTCTAAACCTAATTCTAACCTAAATCTAATCTATATGAAAAAACATCTCTGTTTTGTATGATACAAATATAACTGGTAGTTGTGCTAAAAGGATTGAATGAAAGTTAAGGAAACTTAAAAGTGATTTTAAGATCAGTTTATATACTCAACACAAATAGCTTTTCGGGATTTAGTAAAGCTATATTTTTGAAGTCACTTTATATAATTACTTTTTATAAAGAAGAACTTCATACGGGAGTCGTCAATCGGACGCGAGTCGAGTCACTCTATTTATTTGGAATGCCGAGCAGTATCCGATTGACTTGATTCTTTTGTTTACTTTTCTCATCTAAGGAGAAAAGTAAAAGTCTGTTCGGCTTGAGAACAGAGTAAAATCTTGCAAAGGTGAATATTTGGTTACCTATATCAAATGAGTATATAATAGAAAAATCCCGAACTGCGAACTTCGGGATTTTGTCTAAAAACTATTTTCTAACCTAAATCTTATCTATGAAAAACATTTCTGTTTTCTACCTTACAAATATAGCTGGTAGTTATGCTAAAAGGATTGAACGAAAGTTAAGGAAACTTAAAAGTGATCTTCACATCAGTTTATACAATAGAAAAATCCCGAACTGTTATGCTCGGGATTTTCTCTAACCTTTATTCTAACCTAAATCTAATCTATGAAAAAACTAACCTCTTTTCTCATTACAAATATAGCTGGTAGTTGTGCTAAAAGGATTGAATGAAAGTTAAGGAAACTTAAAAGTGATCTTCGCATCAGTTTATACAATAGAAAAATCCCGAACTGTTATGCTCGGGATTTTCTCTAACCTTTATTCTAACCTAAATCTAATCTATGAAAAAACTAACCTCTTTTCTCATTACAAATATAGCTGGTAGTTGTGCTAAAAGGATTGAATGAAGGTTAACAAAGCTTAAAAGGTCAGCCTATTTTGAGTTTCTTAAAAAAGCCTGAACAAATCGAATTTCCGAATAGCTATAATCATTGCCCAATGCCTGTTTGCATTCGTTCAGCATTTCTATCCCATCTTTTTCAAGTTGTTTCTTTATCTTTTTAGTCTTCTTTTTGTCTACAAATTTATCGAGAGCCAACATGCCAAGGCCAACGTAGTGCGCTAGGTGCTTTTCAACTGTCACAACAGTTAAATCCCTAAAGGCAGCAATTTCGCGTATGTTTTTGCCATCCTGATACAAATCCAAGCTAATTTCTTTTGTGTTTTGTTTGCTCACAGCTTTCTTTTTAGCTGCTGGCTCTGTACTTGTGAAATTCAACAGTCCGAGGTTTGCCCCTTGACGATAATCCGAAACCATATGAATTACATCTTGCCCGTAGCGTTCAATCTTCTTTTTGCCAAAGCCTTTCACATTCTTAAGAGCATCGGCAGTAGATGGTAAATCGTTCGCAATATCTACCAAACTTTGTTGCGATGCAATGTAGAAAACAGGAGCATTTATTCTATCGGCCAAATCTTTACGCCACGTTTTAAGTGTGCCAAGTAGTTTGGGATGTTTTACATTCTCATCAACAACTTCTTTTGGCTTTTTAAATCGAAAGCTTTGCTTTTCGAAATGTGCTTTGGCTCTAATGCTCTGATAATCTCCTGTAATAAATCCGTTTAAGCAAGATCTTAAGCAAATAAGTTTAACACTAGTTTTCTCATTTATAGTTTTAAGATGTCCTTCAATTACCTTTTTTAATCCTTGATTATCAGTTTCAAAACTGAAATCATTTAAAATAGATTGAATATGCTGTTCGGTTTTCTTTACAAAATAAGCCGATGCTTTACTGATTCTTTCTTGTGCCTCTTTATTTGAATGCAAATCCTGATGATCCAAGCAGAATCGTTTCAGTGTAGGGACAAATTTTTCACCAACTTCCAATAATTCTTTACCGATCAGCGGTAAGGCAGCATTCATTTTCTCCGTTAAGTTTCCCTGAATACTGGATTTATAATCCTGAAGTTGTTTATTGCAATAATTGCAAAATCGGTAAATGTCATGATAAGAATACAACTCCTCAAGCAATTGAAATTGATACTTGCGAATAGAATTGTCGAGGTTTTCTTCTTGTGGTGGATTTGCTTCAATGTTTTGGGTAAATTGAGATACTGCATGGTCGCAAATAATACCCGATTTACTTAACGTTGATTTTAAAACCAATCCTTGCAGTGTTTTACAACGACTCAAAGCCACATAAACTTGTCCGTGAGCAAATGCCGCATTTGCATCGATAACGGCTCGTTCAAATGTTAATCCCTGACTTTTATGAATCGTAATTGCCCAAGCCATTTTTAATGGATATTGAGAAAAGGCACCCGATATGTCTTCCTCAATTGCCTTGGTTTCCGCATTTATACTGTATTTAATATTGTGCCAATCTTCTGGATACACTTCTATCTCGAAAGGATCATTTTCGCATTGTACCAGAATTGCGTCATCTTTAAAACCACTTACCGTTCCAATTTTACCATTGTAATAGAGTTTTTCTGGCGAGCTGTCATTCTTCACAAACATTACTTGGGCACCTTTCTTTAGTTGAAGATGCTCTTCGGTTGGGAAAGAATATTCGGGGAATGTACCCGTAATCTTGGCCTTAAATTTTTGTGATTTACCTTTAAGATGCTTTAGCTTTTCTTCATTAATTTTTTGGGCTCTGGCATTATGTGTTGTTAGGGTAATATAACCATCCTGATCAGTAGGATTAAAATTTGGTAAATACCTCTTTTCTAATTCCTGATAAGATTTCTGTGTTAGGTTATTGTTCCTGATTTCATTGAGAATTTGAATGAAATTCTCATCGTTTTGACGATAAACATGCTTCAGTTCAATGCTTATGTGTTGCGACCTTTGAAAAGCTTTACTACTAAAAAAGAAAGCCGTATCGTAATGCTGGCGCAGTAAAGACCATTCCTCATTTTTTACGACTGGAGGCAATTGTTGCAAGTCGCCAATCATTAAAAGCTGAACACCACCAAAAGGCAAAGTTCTGTTTTTAAATTTGCGCAATACTTCATCAATTCCATCCAATAAATCGGCTCTAACCATACTAATTTCATCAATAATTAGTAAGTCGAGTGATTTAATGATATCAATTTTTTCTTTACGATATTTTTGCAGTGGTGATTTGGAATCACCCTTTGAATCTTTGTCTGCATTAAGAATTTGGCCTGGCAATATCGGGCCAAAAGGCAACTGAAAAAAGGAATGAATGGTAACACCTCCAGCATTAATTGCCGCTACACCAGTTGGAGCAACAACAACCATTCGTTTCGGAAGTTCTTCCTTTAATTGTCTCAAAAAGGTTGTTTTTCCTGTACCAGCTTTACCGGTAAGGAATATTGTAGTGTTTGTAAATTGTACAAACTTGTGAGCTAGTTCTAATTGAGCGTTACTTTCCATTTTGAAACATCAGTATTTTGAAAAACTAAAAATACAAAATGTTAATGGGATAGGAGTTAGAATTATTGTA
>JADGFH010001121.1 GCA_016743925.1 Labilibaculum sp. | reverse complement strand
ATGTATAGCCAAAGAAATCTTAAAATAATTTCAAATGAAGAAAATTCATTTTATTGTAGTATTGTTGTTAATAAATTCAATTGCTTTCTCTCAAAAAAAAGCAATTGAACATAAGGAACTTAATGATGATGTATCATATAATCCTATCACAAAGAATATTGCTGATAGTTTGAATCTTACATTAATAACTTCAAGTGCTTTTGACTGGACAGATAAAAGAAATAACTGCGAAGATAGAGCAAACGCTATATCCATTTTATTGAGTAAATGGGGAATTTCTAATGCAAAAGCATGGTGTTTTGCGGGGAAAAATGCAAAATACAAGGGCAGCAAAGGAACGCTAAAAGGATGGAGTTATCATGTTGCAGCTTGTGTCTTTGTAAAATCAGGGAGCTCAATAGACACATTAGTAATTGACCCATTGACTTCTATGACATTATTAAGAATTGATGATTGGGCTGAATCTATTTCCAATTCACCTAAAAATATTTTCTTCATTACAACCAATGATAAATACCAACAAAAAAACATAAGTTTAAATCCTGAATGGAAACTATCGGCCGACAATTATGAACGGACAATAAAAGGCTTGACTAGGTATAACGATTTTAGTAGTAGACAAAAAAGAAAAACAAGGAAATATTATGAAAATAGAATTGTGGAAGTAACACAATCATTTTTCAAATTATATTATTGTGAACCTAATTATTTAAATCAATAAAAATTAAACTCATGAAACATCTTGTATTATTTTGCAGCATCATTCTATTTTTCACTTTTTCTGTTCAAGCACAGGAAAACGACGGTCTCTTTAAATACTTTTTTAAAGCCAGACCGGTCGAGTTAGGTTTTGTAGATTCTAATAAGCCTAAATGGGAGTTTAAACCAACTGTTCAAATTCCGGCTATAAAGGTTACAGAGTCAATAAGAGAGAATGCCCAACTTGACGCTACCTTTTTAGCTTCTGCAGGAGGCGGACTTACCTTACAAAACACAATAGTTAAGGATGGGAAGAATTATTCTAAATTTAGTTGGACACCTGTAATGTTTCTTTTGACTGGTGATACGTCTAAAGATAATCCTTTAGATTTATCTTATTGCACGACGGTCGGTTTTTTTAATAACTTACTTCAATTTGGAATAGGTTATGATTTTGGTACTGTGCAAGATAGGAGTCGAGTGTTTGGAGTTTTAAGTCTCGGTATAAATATTACGAATAACTAAATGGCCCAAATAACAAGCCATAGTCGAGTAAGCTAGGGGAATTTCACCCCTAACTTCTCACAGAACCGTACGTGAATCTCTCGATTCATACGGCTCTTATTATGCAGTCAATTCAATCTTAGGTCAACTGATAACCTAATGTCCAATGATAAAATAGATTGGGATAACAATTACAGATATGCCTTAACCATTTCACAGCTTCCACTTTGCTACGATTAAAGCGTTTGTATTTGTTAAGTATCCACTTTATCAGACGATGATGTAAGTAATAAAACACGGGTTTCATGCAGCGTCGATGAATTCTTCCATAATAATTTAACCAGCCACGTATTTTAGGATTGAGCAATATTGCCAAATCTTGAATTGTGTGCTGACTTTTATTGTGAAATTTTAAATCGCGCAGAACACGAGTAAGTCTCACTTTTGATTTTCGACTCATGATACAATCAAATTGAAGAAAG
>JADGFH010001120.1 GCA_016743925.1 Labilibaculum sp. | reverse complement strand
TTTGTGTTCTGTCTTGTCCTTGTATAAATCTCATACCATAAGATAACAAAGTGTTGAAAATCTATCAAATACAAGCATGTTTACTTATCAACAACTTATCAAGGTTTTTAGACAGTCTGACGGTCTTGCTAAGTTTCGTGGGCGATTTAAAAGAATCTTCCTTTCAAACTGCGCGGAAGCAAGCCGCATAAATTTGTTTATATTTTTGAGCAAACCAATTGTAGTGGCTTGCTGGTGTTTATTAATTGTACCAAATTTTCATTTGCTCATCACCGCCCATGAAATTTAGCTTTTGTTAGCAGTAGTTTTTTATTCGTTATTTCCCCATTATCCGATTATAAATATTTCTTTACAACCTTCACCTTTCGAAGCCAACTACTTACGAGCCAACTCAGTGAGAGTGAAACCGTAAAGCTTAATAAAAATTTAACAAAAGCAGGGATATTGAATTTCATTAATAAAAACTGACTCCAGAGAACAAAAATAAAATGAACTATATAAATCAAATAGGCATTTTCAGATAATGAGTTCCACCACTTTTTTTCAGTATGAATAAATCTTACAAAAAAAGTAATGAAAGCGACACTGCTTAATGTACATGAAGCTACATAAACTGTATAATAAATCATATACGCATTAATTTCTTCTATCTTTTTTTCTTTAACTAATTGTGTTAATGGTTCTCCAATTATTGTTAGAACAAAATAAGCAGCTAACGAAAGTGAAAGCCAAAGCCACCATTTTTTTACAATAACTGATTTTGCTGAAAATAATTCATTATTAAAATCCGTATTCCCAATCAGAATTCCAAATGTAAAATAACCAAAATACAGAAGTATTCTGCTTATCTGAAAATCAAAAGGGCCTATTCCTGTCCAATCACCTACTCCCATTTTGTGTGCTATTGGCACATAGAGTATCCAAGAGATACTGAATAGTAAACCAAAGAAAGTAAGCGGTTTATTTTTTAAGTCTGACAGTCGCTTCCCTATTTTTTCGCTTGCTTTATTAAAATGCGAAAGAAATAATGCAAACAGCAAATTAAAAAGGAATAGTACCCAAATAAACCAAGGTGGGCCTGCTGGCCATTTTTCTATTACAAAAAAATCTTTTATGTGAGCAACAATATTAAAATTGTTATATACAACATGATAAGGAGGAAAATAAGCAATTACCATAGAAAAAGTTCCTAAGAATAGGAAAGGAATAAAAAGTCGGTAAAATCGATTTCTTATAAAATTAAACGCGCCTTTTTTATTGATACTTTTCATAAGAAATAATCCCCCTATTAAAAACATAAGCGACATAAAAAAAACATCATTAAAATTCTGGAATATATCAAGTCCTATCCATCTTTTTGAATCGACTATAGGATGTGTAGAGTTTATATAAACATTGTTATCAAACCTTGCAAAAGTCGTGTAAGCTAATGAAGAATGATGTGCTACGACCAAGACAGTAATGGCTGATCGTAAGTAATCTACCCAAAGATTTCTTTTTGAATTATTCATGTAAATAGGCCTTATATTAAAATGCTAAGACGTTAAGCAATTAGTTAAAGTTACAGTCTAGAAGGAAAATTACTGCTAACGTTATTGGTAAAGTGCGACGGGTCAGCTTTAGTTTGCGTACTTATCATTAAAGTACTAAAGTTACTAAAATGCAGGAAAGCTCAAAACAGATTTC
>JADGFH010000388.1 GCA_016743925.1 Labilibaculum sp. | reverse complement strand
TTAAAGCTTATCTTAAGAGCTTTTAGAAGTTGAGTTTGAGTAATTATTATAGTTATTAACAGGTAAATAGCCAGTGACACAAAGTTTTGAACATACCCGCGAAAGTATTTCTTTTATCAGCTTTAACAGAAATAAAAAAAGTATTGCCTTAGATCTGAAATCAGACGAAGGCAAGAAAATTGCAAAAGACATTATTCTTAAGGCTGATATCCTATTAGAAAACTTCAGACCAGGTGTAATGGAACGTCTTGGCTTAGGTTATGAAGAGATTAAAAAACTTAATCCAGGTTTGGTTTACTGTTCTAGTTCAGGATATGGAGCTTCAGGTCCCTACTTAAAAAGACCAGGACAAGATTTATTGGCACAGTCAATTAGTGGTGGAGCTGCATTGAATGGTAAAAAAGGTGATATTCCGGTAGTTACTGCTGTTGGTCAAGCTGATTTATTAACTAGCTTGTTCATCGTACAATCCGTTTTAGCGGCTATTTACTCAAGAGCAAATTCGGGTCAAGGCCAAAAAATTGAAGCAAACTTATTGAATTCAGTAGTTGGATTCCATATTCAGGAAGTAACGGCTTATCTGCATGATAGAAAATATCCTGAGAAAAGTGAGAGCGGAATTCCAAATCCTTGGATTGGTGCTCCTTACGGTCTCTACAATACCAAAGACAGTTTTGTTGCGATCGGTATGAATTCAGTTCAAAAGTTAGCTCAGGTTGTTGGTTTGAACAAATATGATTCTGAAGAGTTTGCTTCCAATAATATTGGAGAAAATAGAGATCAAATTCGATTCGATTTTGATGATGTATTTAAAACCAAAACAACGGATGAATGGCTTGAGATTTTACTGAAAGATGATATCTGGTGTTCGCAGGTAAATACGTTTAACGAAATGGTTGATGATCCTCAGATTAAGCACAACGAAATGATTATCGATTACGAACACCCAACTGTTGGGAATGTTAAAACAACTGGATTTCCGGTTTCTTTTAGCGACACTCCGCAGAAGATTTATAAGCCGGCTCCATTATTAAACGAGCATGCAGAAGAAATTTTGAAGGAATACTGCAATTATAGTAAGGAAGAGGTTGAGCAATTTATAAAACAATAGTAATGAAATTAGGTTTCGGATTATACAAGCACATGCTCAATGAAGAGCATTACAAGTTCGCTAAACAATGTGGCGCTACCCATTTGGTAATTCATTTGGTAGATTATTTTGGAAATGATTCCAATGATAAGTCCAATGCTAACCAACCCATCGGTGAAAAAGATGGATGGGGAGGAGCTGGTTCTGGTCAACTTTGGAGTTTAGAAGAGATTTTAGAGCTTAAAAAAGATATTAATAGCCATGGTTTAGAACTAGAAGCAATTGAAAATTTCGACCCAGCTATTTGGCATGATATATTACTTGATGGTCCTAAAAAGGAAGAACAAATTGAGTTAGTAAAAGAACAAATTCGAATTATTGGAAAAGCAGGAATTCCATATTTTGGATACAATTTTTCTTTAGCTGGAGTGTCAAGTAGAGATATAGGCCCTTACGCTAGAGGAGGAGCCGAATCAGTTGGAATGAATGGAACTGTTGATGAAACACCAATTCCAAACGGTATGGTTTGGAATATGATTTACGATAAAAATGCTCCTGAAGGATCAATACCAAGAATTGATCATGATGAGTTATGGAAGCGTTTACAGTATTTCTTAGAAAACATGGTGCCAGTTGCAGAGGAAGCAGGTGTTATTCTCGCTGCTCACCCAGATGATCCACCGATGCCTTACGTTAGAAATACACCTCGTTTGGTTTATCAACCTGACATGTATCAACGAGTACTTGATATTAAGCCAAGCGAAAATAATAAGTTGGAATTTTGTCTTGGATCAGTTGCTGAAATGACAGAAGGTGACGTTTACGAAGCAACAGATCGTTACTCGAAACAAAATAAGGTAGGTTATATTCATTTCAGAAATATCATTGGAAAAGTTCCGAATTACAAGGAGGTATTTGTTGATGAAGGAGATATCGATATGATAAAAATCTTAAGAATACTAAAGGAGAATAATTTTGAGGGTACACTTATCCCTGATCATACTCCGCAAATGAGTTGTGATGCACCATGGCATGCAGGAATGGCTTATGCTATGGGATATATGAAAGCAGCCATGTCGGTAGTTGAAAGTGAAAACTAGATGGTGTTAATCTTATAGTGTATGAATGATAAAATACACTTTTAGGCACGTCACAAGAGTATGTTTTGACACTGTGATGTAATATTCTTAGTTTGAATATTCAAAGTTAAATTGTAGTTTTAGCTCGACAATAAACATTGTTGAGTAAAGGTTTTAAGTTTGCCAATTTTAGGTTGGACTATTTTTTTAGAGAATTTGCCAAACCGTTTTGGCGTTTTTAGATTGGAAATTTATAGAATAGATAATATGAAGACAAAAACACTTATAGGATGGAAGAATATTAGATATGCTTTATTGGGTATTTTAATTATTTCTTCACTAAATCTTAAAGCACACGAGAGTGCTGGAAAAAATCAAATTCATGGTGTAAACGATAATTACAATCTGTATCAGATTTGTAAAAATGATATAGAAGGATTTACCAGTCAAACTAAAGGAGGAATTTATGGATATCCTGCATTGCGTGATGATATTAGAGACGCAATGATAGCCAGAGCTTCTACCGGTAAAGTAGGATTCGAATTCCTAACAGCAAATGTACCTGTAGATTATAAGGAAGAAATGGTGAATTTCTTTTTCTATTCTGATATAGATCTGAACAATCTTTTGCCTTACGATATAAAAGTGAATGATAAGCCATTACTTACTTTTGTTCCTGATAAAAATGGAAAACTTCAAATTCTGAATAACGAAGAAAATGGAGATGCGAATTATTATCTGTACAGAAGAGATGGCAATGGTGACGGAGTTGGAGCTTTTAGATTAAGTGTACCTGCAAGTATGCTTGTAAAAGGCGAAAAAGCTAAAATATCTGTTGTTGGACAGGCAAAAGGAACCAATGCATGGTTTATGTTGTTTAAAGTGCCAGATGCAATTAAATGGCTAAAGGATGCAGCACAAAATGACGTGTCTTTCTCAATCAAACAGTTCAATGATAAGTTATTGATTGATGGGCCTGCTCGTTTGACTGGAATGAAGGTATCAGTAATAACTGATGGTAAGAAAAGTAAGTTAACAACTTTTAAATTGCAAGGCGAAATGGCCAAAGCTGCCGTTACATCTGCAGCTCCTAAAAATTCATTTCAAATTAATTATGGCAAAGAACAATATACAGTTGAGTTTAAAGATGGAAAAGGAAGTATCAGTGAAAACATTGTAAAGGGTAATTTCTTTTACGCGTCGCATGCTCATTCACACAATGGTTGGTTAGCTGATTTAACGAAACGCTACAAACCAGATTTTTATTCTGCTTACACTCCGCTTTTCGAGAACAAGTATGAAAAAGGATTGATTTCAATAATGAATTCAAGCCATCAAGATATTGCATGGGTTGATAGACCAGAAGTATGTATCATAATGAGAGATACTTTGCTTTTTACACCTATTATTAAAGCTGCTTTCGAACGTAAAGATTATGGATTTGACATTGAAGATGGTTTGATGTTGAGAGAATATCTTGAGCGTCAGCCTCAAGCTCAGGGGAAATTAACAGAATTGTTAAATCGCAAATTGCTATCTGTAGGTGCTACTTATAACTGCCCTTACGAAGATATGTATGATGCTGAAGATTTAGTTCGCCAACTTTATTTAGGTAAAAAATGGGTGAAGAAGAATTTTGGCGGATACGACTCTAAAGTATATTGGAATGTTGATGTTCCTGGTAAAACAATGCAGTTACCTCAAATTCTCAGCAAGGCAGGTGTTGATTACATGATTATTAGTAGACATGCAAAAAGCATGGTTCATTGGGCAAGTCCTGATGGAAGTTCTGTGTTCACGTATTCTCCAGGACATTATGGTGAGGATCTTTTACATCTATCTAAGGATATCGGTGAAAAAGTTAAATATGGTGCTCAACAAACGGTATGGTGGAGTCGTTACTTTGAAGGTGGAGAAACGCAAACACCACTTCTTTCAAGCCAGGATATGCTCCCAGCAATTGATTATTCAGAATTTATTGATACTTGGAACAAAACCGAGGCTGTACTTGATGAAAATGGACAAGAACAAAGTGTGTACTTGCCTCATATGGAATTAATGACTGTTGATGAATTTATGCCTTTGGCAGAGAAGAATTCTACATCTGTTGATACCATTAGTGGAGAACGTCCAAATGTTTGGGTCTATATTCACGGCCCTGCACATCATGACGCTTTAACCGCTAGTCGTAAAGCTTCTAAACTGTTACCTGCTGCAGAGAAATTCTTGACAATCGCTTCCTTTATGGATGAGGAAAAAATGCCTTACCCATTTGAAGAATTAGATGAAGGATGGCAAGCTAAAATTTATCCTGATCATGGTTGGGGTGGACACGATGGAGATATTACCGACAACTTATTTAAAGAGAGTTTGGTAGAATCTCAAGTAATTGGTGAGAAATTGCTTGATAAAGCAACCAATTTTATTGCACAGCGTGTAAAAACTCAAGAGAAAAAAGGAATTCCAGTAGTTCTTTTCAATAGTCTTTCATGGGAAAGAACCGATCCGGTAAGGGTAAGTTTGGATTTACCAAAAGGGAAAGCCAATGGTCTTAGCGTGATTGGTTCTAATAAAAAGGAAGTAGCTGTACAATTTGCATCTATTACCAAACACAAGGATGGTAGTATCAAGCATGCAGATATTGTTTTTGTTGCTGAAAACATTCCATCAGTAGGATACAAGACCTACTATGTGAAACCAGAAATGAAAAGTAATGATGCAAAAGAAATAACTAATAATACTTCTGAATATGAAAACGACTTCTACAAAGTAAGTTTTGCTAATGGCGGAATCGATCAGGTTTACGACAAAGAATTGAAACGCAATTTGTTTACTACTGATCAGTTTAAAGTAGGTGAGATTTTCACTTTGCAATCAGAAGGAAATGGAGCAGGTGAGTTTGGCGATGTACAGCAACCATTCATGAAGAATTTCGATCAAGTAAGCATACACAAAGCAAAATGGGAACTTGTAGCTTCGGGTGATGTATTCTCAACTTATCGTTTAAAACAGGATATCAGACATGCTAAAGTGGAACAAAAGGTTACTATATATCACCAATTAAAACGCATTCAATTCGAAAACAAGCTACTTAATTGGGATGGTGAATTGTACCGTGAGTTCAGAACTGCTTATCCTGTAGCTATTAAAAACGCTACAATTAAACATGAAGTTCCATTCGGAACAGTTGAAGTTGGTAAAGATGAAATTAATAGTGCTGGTGAAAGATATACGCCACTTTGTAAGGATGTTCACCCTAGAGCAATTATGGATTGGATTTCGTCTAATGATGATGAAGTTATAATCACTTTAAGTTCATCGGTTGCTGCAGCAGATTGGATCAACCCAACCAAAGATGGTGATGCTGACTTATTACAGCATGTTTTATTAGCAAGTAGAAAGTCTTGCCATTGGGAAGGGAATGAATATTCTCAAGCAGGAAATCATGCTTACAGTCATGTATTAACCTCTAATCGTGTTGGAGATGTTAATGGATCAAGAGTTTCAAAACAGTTCAATGAACCAATTACAGTTGTCGTAAATCCTGAAAGATCAACGAAAGCGAATTTGGTTGAGAATATGGAGTTCTTCAGTATCGATAAAGACAATGTGATTGTAACAGCTATTAAAAAGGCTGAAGATAGCGATGGGCTCATTGTTCGTATGTATGATACAGAAGGAAAAAATGCTGATATCAAACTAAAATCTTTCTTTAATTTAAGAAACTTACAGCATACAAACATTATTGAAGAGAACCCTAAAACGGTTGATAAAATTGAAATCACACATCATGGAATTGAAACTTATCTTCTAGAGGTC
>JADGFH010000387.1 GCA_016743925.1 Labilibaculum sp. | reverse complement strand
ATGTAGCTCGTTCATTGGAAATGAAAGTGATGGTAGGATGCATGACGGAAACGTCTTGTGGTGTTAGTGCGGCAGCCCAACTGTCGCCTATGGTAGATTGGGCTGATTTGGATGGGAACTTATTAATATCAAATGATCCTTTTAAAGGAATTGAGGTTCTTGATGGGAAAATAATTTTGCCCGACCGTTCGGGAATTGGAGTCATAAAAATATAAGTAAATTTAATTATTGTTTACTAACCTAAATTAAACACTATGAGAAAAATTGCATGTTTTACGTTAATCATGCTTCTTGGCTGGCAGGTATCCTGGGCACAGGATGTGCTAGTAACAGGTACAGTTACAAATAGCGATAAGGTAACTTTACCAGGGGTATCAATTGTAAAAAAAGGAACTACTACTGGAACCATTACTGATATTGATGGTAAATACGAATTGAAAGCTGAGGTTGGTACTACCTTGGTATTTAGTTTTGTTGGAATGGAACCTCAAGAGATTGGGCTTACAGGACAAAAAATTGTTGATGTAATAATGGCAGCTCAGTCGATTGGAGTTGACGAAGTTATTGTTACTGCTTTGGGTATAAAAAAGAGTAAAAAATCTTTGGGGTATGCAGTTCAGAATATTAAGTCTGAAGAATTACTTGCTGGTAACCAAAGTAATATGGTTAACTCTTTGCAGGGAAAAATTGCAGGAGTAAGCATTAGTAGTGCTGGTGGATCCCCAGGAGCTTCGTCTATCATTATGATTAGAGGTGGTTCTTCTTTGAGTGGAAATAACCAACCTCTATTTATTGTTGATGGATTACCTATCGATAATTCTACTAATTCGAGTTCTGAAGTTGCTAGTGCTAACCGTGCTTCCGATATTAATCCAGAAGATATAGAATCTATATCGGTATTGAAAGGTGCTACTGCCGCGGCTCTTTATGGTATTCAAGCTGCTGAAGGTGCTATAATCATTACTACTAAGAAAGGTAAAACAGGGGAAGGTAAAATTTCATTCTCTTCTACTTTATCTGTTGATAATATTTTAGATACTCCTGATGTTCAGACTACTTATGGACAAGGAAGTTACGATTACAATAGTGATGGTGACATTCTTGGTTATGATGCATCGCCAGGAATACACTTACAGTCGTGGGGTGAGGCAATTCCTAATGGGACTCCTACCTATGATAATATAAGTAGTTTGTTCGATACGGCAATTACACAAAAATACAATGTTAATTACTCAGGGGGTAATGAACAAACTAATATATTTGCTTCTGCATCTTATTTAGATCAAAATGGAGTTATTGAAAATACAGGTTACGAAAAATTGAATCTTACTTTCAACGCACAGTCTAAATTTAGAAAAAACTTAACTATTGGTGTTAATGCTAAGTATATTAACACTCAAACTGAAAGTAATAAGCAGGGTACTTCTTCGGGTGGTTCTTATATAAGTATGCTTAAATATCCAGTTACCTACGATGCACGTGATTATGCAAACGAAGATGGTACGCAAAAGATATTTATGGATTCAAAAGAAGATCAAGAATTTGATAATCCTTACTGGAGTCTTAATAATTCCCCTAATACTGATAAGGTTGATAGATTAATTGGACAAGTTAATTTGAATTATAAACCTTTCGATTTTCTTACTATTTCTTATCGTATTGGAACCGATTTTTATTCTCAATTTAATAAAAAAATTACCGATTTTGGTTCTCTTATTAAAGGTAGATCTGATGGTCATCTTAGACAATACGAGAAGAATAGTCGTTTAGTGACCTCTACACTTCTTGCTATGTTCAATAAAACCTTCGACGAAGATTATTCTATTGATGTTACTTTGGGACAAACAGTTGACGAAAAGAATGTAAGAACAACTTATACAGGAGGTAATAAGTTTCAAACTCCTGATATATATAGTGTGTCAAATATTGCTGCTGATGACCAAACTCTTTCTGAATCTAAATATAGAAGAAGAAGTATGGGTGTTTTTGGTGAAGCTAAATTTGGTTGGAAAAATATCGCATTTTTAAATGTAACAGGAAGAAACGACTGGTCTTCTACTTTACCGATTGGAAATCATTCATTCTTCTATCCATCCGTAGGTACTTCTCTTGTTGTTTCCGATCTTCTTAAAGAATTTGATACTGATATAACTTCTGATAATTTCCTTTCATATCTTAAATTGAGAGCTACTTGGGCGCAAGTTGGTAAAGATGCTAGTGCTCATATGTCAGAATCTTATTTAACACTACGTTCATGGCACTATGTTCCTGTTTCTGATGGTTATACTTGGAATTCAGATCAGGCAGGTAATCCAAATTTGAAACCTGAATTTACCACTTCATTTGAAATTGGTATGGATGCTCGCTTTTTTAAGAATAGAGTTAAGTTAGATTTTAGTTACTACCATAGTTTATCTGAAGATCAGCTCTTGAATGTGAGACTACCGCCGGCTGCAGGGGCTTATATCGCTCAGCTTAATGGTGGATCTGTTAAAAATGAAGGATACGAAGCTTTAGTTAATGTTTCATTATTTCCTAGATCGAGTGAATTTCAATGGGATATGTCTTTCAATTTTGCAAAAATGGAAAGTACTGTTTATGACCTTCCTGGCGAATTAGTTGAGGTAAATAACGATCAATCGTGGACATGGAATAGCACAGCTTTAGGTGCTGCTGTTTTGGATGGTAACCTTTTTGGATTAAAGGGTAAAAGACCAAAGAGAAACGAAAATGGTGATAGGATAGTAAATAGTGATGGAAATTATTCTCTTGGCGAGGATATCTTTCCAGATGTTGATCGTATGCCAGATTGGACCATGGGGATTATTAACTCAATGTCGTACAAAAATTTTAGATTGTCATTCCTTTTAGATATGAGTATAGGTGGCGATGTTTATAATGCTACCAATGCAGCTTTAACCTATTATGGTTTAAGTACTACCTCAGAGGACAGATCTATGACCGAAACCATGATTTTGGATGGTGTTATGGCAAATGGTGTAGATGTGGATGGAAATACGATTTATGAAAAAAATACGACTCCTATCATAAAGGATCAGAATTATTATCAAGACCAGTATTCTCAAAATGCAGAGAATTTTATTGAAGATGCTACATTCGTTAAGCTTAGATATGTAACGTTATCTTATAATCTTCCTAAGACTCTTCTTGATAAGATTGGTTTCGATAGAATGGAAGTTTTTGCTACTGGTAGAAATCTATTGATGATTTCTGATTACTCAGGTGTAGATCCTGAAATAGCTTCTTTTGGTGCTTCTGTTAGTGGTTCTGGAGCTATAGGTCTTGATAACTTAAGTACTCCTAATACTAAAGGTTTTGATTTAGGTGTTAAAATTAATTTCTAAAATTGCAATAAATGAAAAACTTAAAAATAATTAGCGGATTTCTAGTTTTACTACTGTTAGGAGGATTGGTTTCTTGTTCCGATGATTTTTTCGATGTTAATGAATCAGAAACAAAACCATCGAACATGTCTTTACCGCCTCAACAACGATTAATGGCTACAATAGATAATACTACTGGCTTTGGCCAAAGTAGATTGTCTAGAGAGGGGACTGTGCTCTCTTATCATATTACTGAAAGAACCACATATTATTCAAGATGGAGTTGGAGAACGGTTTCTTATGCCGCTGAGCAATACCTATATACTAATGCTCTTCCAAACACTGCCGATTTAATTGTCTTAGGTGAAGAATATAATTCGCCTCATTTTTCCGCTGTTGGAAAAATATTGAGAGCGTATCTTTTCTCTATGGTTAGTGATCAGCTTGGTGATATAATAATGGAGGATTCTTATGATGCTAAAAATCAGCTTATTCTTACACCTGAATTAACTTCACAAAAGGATGCTTATATTGGAATGCATAAGCTAATCGATGAAGCTCTTCTAGATTTTGATAAGCCAAATGAAATTGACCTTAATATAATTGGTACGGATGTGATGTTTCAAGGAGATATTACGAAGTGGAAGAAATTTGCCTGGGCTCTTAAGGCTCGTCTACTTAACCACATGACTGCTAAAGAGTCAGGTGATTTTAAATATGATCCAGCTGCTGTTGTTGCTGCTTGTGGGAAAGCTATGAGTGCAAATGCAGATAATGCCAAAAGAGAATTTACTGGTGAAGAGACTCAAAATAATATCTATCCATGGTCTGATACCGAAGGTGGTGATGTTGAAGGTGCTTTTGATTCTCGTGCAGATAATTGGTCAAAGTTTTTTGTTGACAATCTTAAAGATCCTTTGTTGTTAAATAATGAGTCTGTTCCAGATCCACGTCTACCTCTTATAGTGCAACCTGCTTTAGATGCAGAACTTTATGGTTTAACAGGTATAGATATGTATCAAGGTGTTCCTATGGGAACCTATCGTGAAAATGGTTTTAACGGTGTAAAAGAGACTGTGGATTTTGTTGCTGGTGATATCAATCCATTTACAGGAATTGCTTTTGAGGAGGACATTACAATTGTTATGGATTCAACAGAGTATTTTTCTAGAGGTCATCAATATGGAAAGCCTAATGGTCTGTTTTACACTAGCCCAAACTCTGATTGGTATTTGATTACTTATGCAGAATGTAAATTTATTGAAGCTGAGGCAAATTTTAGAAGTGGCAATAATGCTGCAGCTTTTACTGCATATAAAGAAGGTATTGAGGCAGACATGACAAATATGGGCGTTGATGCTGCTGATATTGCTGATTATTTGACTCAAGTTGATAATATTGGTGCGGCAAATATTACTCTAGAACGAATAATGACTCAAAAACATATTGCAACGGTAATGAATCCTGAAACTTGGGTTGATTTGCGTAGAGTTGAGTACGATAATACTTTTACAAGACTTAAGAGACCTGAAAATCTTAATGCTAGTATATTTCCAGTTTCAGGTGATGAAGTTGATGGTGAAGAAGTGTGGATTCGTGCTCTTAAATATGACAATAGAAATATTGAAAGAAATTCAGCGAATTTACCTGATAATGATGATGCATCACGTTTCCCAACTAGAGTTTGGTGGAATACTCCTGATGCTGATGATGTTGTTGATTTAACGAACTAATTTTCATAATTGTCCAGTTTTTAGGGGTGATTGTGTTTTTAGTAGAGAACGTGGCGGAGAATGGGGTGACGACCTTAAGTTATAAAGTTGAATTTACCATAGCCGTAAGTTAGCATCATAAAGTGTAGAGTATCCTCTTTGCACTTTATGATGTTTTTGTTTTATACAAATTGAGACATGATTTTAAATAAATATTGTTGTGAAAAAGAATAGAGATATTGCCCTAAGTATTTATAAGAAATTACACTCTCCGAGATTGTTTTTTCTGGTTTTGGCTACTTTTTTCGTTGTGAATGCGTTTGCTTCAGTTCCTGATGCAGCTATGGAAGATAAAGGGATCGATAGTGTGGTATATAGCAAAATTACGATTAGGAATGGACCTGTTGTTATTCATCAGTTGCGTATTGATATGTCCTGTGAAAATTTTGAATTTTCAGGTAGTGTCGCAAATAATTATTTGGGATTTGGTTTAGAAAAGACTTCGCAAATGGTAGCTCGGGAAAATAAGAAGGAAAACAAAGTTATTGCTGCTGTGAATGCTGATTTTTTTGGGGGTAAGAGACCTGTTTTTGAGAATTGTATGATTATAGATGGAGAATTTGTAAAAGGGGTTAAAATGTCTCGTACGCTTTTTATGGAGGACGAACAGGGTATTGTTCATTTGGATAACTATCAATTTAATGGAATTGGCATGGTGAATAATGACACTCTTCTTCTGGATGGTCTTAATGTTCCCGTTGAAAAACAAAAATATTGTTTCTATAATAAATTTTACCGAGGAATGCCGGTTCAGAATGACTCAGTAGTATATTGAAGGTTAAAGCCATTAAAAAAAGCTGTTATTGGTTCTGTTGGTCGTTATCAGGTTGAAAAGTGTTTTGTTAATCCAGATTCTCTCAATTTTATGTCAGG
>JADGFH010000386.1 GCA_016743925.1 Labilibaculum sp. | reverse complement strand
TCGCCATTCCTCCCACTTTTTCTTGTTTCACTTTTTGCCGAGTACCAGCACATGATAAGTAAGGATATGCGGTAATGGCTGCAATTGAATGAGCGGGCACATCAATTTCCGGAATAATATTGATGTGCAATTTAGCAGCATAATTAATAAGTTCCTTCACTTCCTGCTGTGTGTAAAATCCTTCGGAAGGAATATTGTCTTCTATAAAATTACTACCCTCAAACAACCACTTTGTTTGCTCCACCTTTGAACCTAATAAAGTAAGTTTGGGGTACTGCATTACTTGCAATCGCCATCCCTGATAATCCGTTAAATGCCAATGAAATGTATTCATTTTATAGAAGGCCATTGCATCCAATAGCTTTTTAATTGAATTTATGGGAATAAAATATCTGGATACATCTAAAAGATACCCACGGTAGCTAAACCTCGGAATATCTTTAATTTTTAGGCATGGTACCGATAAATCCATTTTTTTTACCGGATAAAAGCCATCAACCTCTGAAGGTAGAAGTTGCTTTATAGTTTGGCAAGCGTAAAATAATCCAGATGGATAAGCGGCTTTTATGACGATATTTGTTGGCGAAATATTTAATTCATACCCCTCTTTACCAAGAGAAGTAAGATGATCATCTAATTTCAACATTACAAAGTTATTCTCTTTAGCTTCCTGTGATTTTCCCAGGGTAAAACCAGAAGTGATCTTAAATAGATTCGTCAAATAAGAGACTTCATTAGCTACATCTAAGCCATTATAACAGATTGTCGTTTGTGAATTAAAAGTGAAGGCACCCTTCCCTTTCTTACAACTCATTGGCTCAGGAATAATATTCTGAGCACTTAACGAGTACATTAAAAAAAATGTCGCAGCTAACGACATTGTAAATATTTTCTTCATTTTTTATAATATCATAACACACTAAGCATCTCATACTTTAAACTTTCGCCCCCAAATTAATGGGAACAAAAGTCTTGCACTAACCTTTTGATATTGCTTTAGTGTTTTAAATTCTTAGCTTCCAAAAATCTTTTCAAATGTTTTTGATCCATTTCATCGCTATCTCCATATTTGGCTCTTACCTCCACCAATTTCTCATGAATATTTTTCCTGATTTCCGCATAAGCTGCATCATCATATACATTATTCATTTCTGAAGGATCCCTTTCCAAATCGTATAACTCCCAAGTGTCTGAATCGTAGTAGAAGTGAATCAACTTGTATCGATCGGTTCTCACTCCATAATGGCGCTGCACATTGTGCTCTCCAGGATATTCATAATAAGTGTAATAGATCGCATCGCGCCATTCTTCTGTTTTTCCGTTCACAATATTCCTAAAAGACTCTCCTTGAATATCAGATGGGATATCAACACCAGCATAATCCAAAAATGTTGGAGCAAAATCGAGATTCTGAATCAATTGATCCACGGTAGTACCTGCCTTAATTTCTTTAGGATATCTCATTAAAATCGGTGTTCTAAATGATTCCTCATACATAAAACGTTTATCGAACCAACCATGTTCTCCTAGATAAAATCCTTGGTCGGATGTATAAACCACAATTGTATTTTCGGCCAATCCCTCTTTATCCAAATAATCAAGCAATTCTCCTACACCATCATCAACCGATTGAATGGTACTTAGGTAATCTTTCATGTATCGATTATATTTCCAAAGAGCCAATTCTTTTCCTTTCATTCCCTTTTCTTTGAACTCCTTAATAATTGGCTTGTAGTGAGCATCCCAGACAGCTCGCTGAGCAGAATCCATACGATTGTACATATTCTGTGCATGCTTTCTTAGCCTAGTTTGAATTTCACCTTCCTCATCAAGCATTTTCAGATCATAAGCCAGATCCATATGTTCAAAAATGCCCATTTCGTGTTGGGCCGCTACCGGACGTTTGTCGTAATTATCGAAAAAATTAGCTGGTGGTGTAAATGTCGTATCTTCAAATAATTTTAAATATTTTTCTTCAGGCATCCATGTTCTATGGGGAGCTTTCTGATGATAAAGCAAGAGAAAAGGCTTGTCTTGCTCACGTTTATTCTTCAACCAATCTAATGCCAAATTTGTGGTAATCTGTGTACAATAGCCATGGTATTTTTTAATATCCCCATTCTCAATAAATTCGGGATTGTAATATTGTCCTTGTCCAGGCAAAACATTCGAATAATCAAAACCTTGTGGCAATCCGTCAATATGAATTTTTCCTATCATCGCCGTTTGATACCCATTTCCCTGAAGCTGTTTGGCAAAATTATCTTGATTCCAGTTAAACGGCAACAGATTATCTACCTTTCCGTTCACAAAACTGTGTTTTCCAGTCAACATCACTGCACGACTAGGGGCGCAAATCGAATTGGTCACATAACCATGATTAAAAATTGCTCCTTCCTTGGCAATTCGGTCGATATTCGGCGTTTGATTCAGTTCATGACCATAGGCACTAATGGCCTGATAAGCATGATCATCACTCATCACAAAAACGATGTTCGGTTTCTTTATTTCCTCCTTCTTCTGACAAGCACTAAACAGGGAAAGCCCTACAATTGTGTATGCCAACAACTTAATTCTAAATACATTCTTCACCTTAACTAATTTTAAACGAACAATAAACCTAATACAACCAATAAAATACACAAGAGAATGATCAATCCATTATTCCTATATCTCAATTCAATTTCCCTTTTTTCTTTCTCCTCAATAAAGCCGACTTTATTTGACTTTATATTACTCTTCATATTTTCTAATCTCTCAAATTCTGATTTCAATACAACATGCCTACAAAAAACATAATCACTTCTATTTTCATCATTTATATTCCAATGACTGCCCAAATAAGCACCATTTTATTCTTTGAGTATCTCTTCTCTTCCTACCTATCAACCGATAGGCAGGAAAAGAAGATCAACTACTTACTTGCTAATCTATGAAATTTAAATTCCTTTGACAAAAGCGGAAGCGGTCACCACAAAATGATAATTACTTCCGCTTTACCCATTATATAATTATTATTCCCAGCCTGGATTTTGTGTTAGATCATATAATAAAGTTTGATTCAATGGAACCGGGTTCAAATAATCACGATTCACGTCAAACCCATAAGGAAGCGTAATGTTTTCAACATAGCCTTCCGCATTCACGATAACCTTACCTTCTGACAGCAAGTCCTTAAATAGATACTGATTTGTTGTCAATTCCTTATTAAATTCTGGAAATTCAACTTGCTCAGCAGCAGTGAGATTAAATTTCACTCCTCTGTATTTTTTACCTACAGTAACATCATTATGCGCAGCCCATCTATTTACATCATCATAACGATAACCTTCTGCAGCAAACTCCACACGTCTCTCTCTTCTAATTTCCTGAATTAAAGGGGATATACCAGTATAAATCCAATTTACATCCGTTGTAATACTAGAAATATTCAAATCGGCAACACCAGCTCTATCTCTTAACTTATTGATTGATTTATCAACATCTGCCTGAGTTATTGTTCCCAATTCCGCTTTTGCCTCAGCAAAAATCACATAGGCTTCTGAAACTCTAAAAATAGGAGAAGATGTTGTTCCAACCGCAGAAGTAAATCTTTGAGCCCAATCAGGATTTGATCCTTTTCTAATTTGATACCCTGTTGGACAAAGCGATTCTCCATTAGCGTTCAACTTAGAAGTCCTAAAACGATCTTCAATCTCAATCTTTTCTTCCGGAACTACAGGATCATTAAACTCATCTAATTTTACCACCTCAATCATTCTTATCGCACCACCTTCAAGTGTCCATATTTGACCTGGAACCCATATGGTAGAACGAAGTCGATAATCTCTATTAGCAACAACATTAGTTAATCCATGATCTCCCTGGTACAAAGAATTTCCTGAAATTGGATTACCGTCTACACATAAATATTCATCAACCAATTCCTTTGTTATTCCACGCCCCCCACCTGAATCATTTAAATAACGCTGAGCATTGTGTGCCATGGCAACGTTAACATCAAATTGTTTCCATAACATCACCTCTTTACTACCAGAATAATCGGTTTGATTAAATAGTTTGAAATAATCTTCTTCCAAGTTATCCGTATCCGTAATTGCATAAGTTGCAGAATTGACCAACTCTTCAGCTACAGTTGCTGCTTTTTGCAAAAATGCAGTTCCATCTAAACCTGTTGTGTTAAATGCAGTTCCTGCATGATATTTCTCCCAGGTTCCTTCGTATAATGCAACTCTTGCAAGGAATAATTTTGCAATATCAGCTGACAGCCTGTTCCCTTTCTTTTGTGGTCCTACAGGCATATACTCAATTGCTTTTTCCAGATCAGCAATAATGTTATCTGCGATTACATTTCTTGCTGTTCTAGGAATAGATAAAGCCTCAATATCAGTAGGTTCTATAACTTTATCAATATATGGATACTCACCATAAGTTTTTAAGAGATTAAAATTATAATAAGCTCTAAAAAAGTGAGCTTCACCTACATATTTCTTGTAGGATTCAAAAGGAACACCATTCTCATCTGTAACCTTTGAATAATTCTCCATAAACACATTTACAGTTCTGATGTTATTATAACGACTTCCCCATGTTCCACTACCATAATTAATGGTATTAATCCCTAATAATCGGTCATTGGCATTTGAACGAACCATATTATCGGTATTATCGTCAGCCCAATAAATTCCACCACTGTAACTATTATTATTCAACTGAGGAAAAGCACTGTAAAACTGATTGACGTAATACTCTAAATCGGCTGTTGTTTTCCAATAACTTGTCGGAGAAATACTCATTTGCGATGGCCTATCCAAAAAGTCATCTTCACATCCCACCATAGAGAATAGGATTGCAACAAATACAATTAACTTATATATTTTCATAATTACATTTTTTTAAATTTTCAGAAAATCTTTAGAATGACAATTTAACACCCGCCGACATTGTTTTTGAAAGTGGGAAGATTTTACCTTGTCCCCAACCCCCACTAAGAGTCTCAGGATCAAAGTTTTCATTTAAGTCAGTAAATAATAAAAGATTCTCACCACTTACAAAGACTGAAAAATCAGATAAGCCAACACGAGAAATCAAATTTTTAGGAAAGGCATAAGAAAGCTGAATATTTTTCAAACGTACGTAAGACGCATCTTCCACATATTTTGTTTGAGATTTTGTGTTTTTCAAATGTTCACCTGTCATATATGGTTTTGGAAATTTTGCATCCACATTATCTGGTGTCCAATAATCCAAAGATGCCTCCATTACACTATTTTGCCATTTGTTACCACGGAAACCATAATATAAATTGGTAGATTGAGAAAATACGTAATCTTTTTTAGCAACTCCCTGTAACAAAACAGACAAGCTAAAACCTTTATAAGAAGCAGACATATTAACACCAAAGCGATATCGATCACGGTTATTACCAATAATCTTTAAATCACCTCTGTCAGCAACCGTACCGTCACCATTATTAATCTTACCATCACCATTTAAATCTTTGTACTGAACATCTCCCATTCCCCATTTACCATGAATAAAAGTCTGGTCGGCAGCCGCAGATACAGCCTCATCAGATTCAAAATAACCAACTGTTTCGTAGCCCCAAATGTCACCTATTATATCGCCTTTACTATATGTATTCGAAAGTTTGTCAGGATTACGCCATTTTGAAATTTCTCGCTTACTATCGGTTAGGTTAAAACCAATACTGTATTCAACTTTACCGATTTTATCTCTCCATTGTACATCTAACTCCCAACCTTTTGTTTTAGTTGCAGCATAATTTGCCAAAGGAGCGCCAGCACCAAATGTTGATGGGAGCATTGCAGAAGCACCAATAATATCAGAGGTTTCACTAATAAAATACTCTCCTGTAGCATTTAATCGGTTATCAAATAAGCCTGCATCAATACCAAAGTTAGTCGTAGTAACTGTTTCCCAAGTTAAACTTGAACTTACAATAGTAGGTCTTGTGGTATAGTTGGTTCTA
>JADGFH010000385.1:526-5997 GCA_016743925.1 Labilibaculum sp. | reverse complement strand
GTATTCACAATCGGCAGATATTAAACCTTTGTTCGGATCGATAATCTTTTTGACACTATTCTGATAGGTTTTTGTTTTTTCTATAATATCTTGTTTTGAATAGTTCCGCTTATAATATCCATAATGAAATGGTATTGCCTGAAATTGTAATACAGAATTTACATCTTGGGATCCAAATCCGGAAGCTTTTGCGGTTTGATTATCCCAATCGATATTGATGTTCATTCCGGGTTTCAAAAACAATTTAGTTTCACGATCATTAAAGGTTAAAGTGCCATATACTGAATGCTTAAGGTTAAGTGGTATTTTGAATTTGCCATTCTGAACGTCCACTTTTAGTTTTTTCTGATTTGTAGGGAATTCAATTTTAAAAATGGCTTCACCAGTAAGTTTGGTGTTTTTATAATTGCCTGTAACAATTGTATTGGAGCTTTCTGTATTGTAAGAGTAAGTTTTAAAATTAGTTAAATAGTCAATCATAATTGGAGAACTATTTTTCCGATTGATGATGATATTGTTTTCATTATTTGCATCAATTTCTATTTTGGCGCTGTTCTCATCATACGATTTTAATTGCAGCTTGATTTTAGTTCTTTCTTCTTCTGTTCCGATTTCAGCTTCCCATTTTTTGCCTATTGCTATAGGAGTTTCTGGAATAAAGATTTGCCATAATTTCAGAATACTGATAATTGTTGCAGGTAAAGTGTAAGCATATGTATTATAACTACAGTCAGTGCTTAGATTTCGACTTTGACTTTTATCTAAAAAGGTTTTCGTTGGAAAGGGAATTGATAGATTTTCGAATTCATTTTTCAGGATTTTCACATCCTTATCTGTGTGCCATGGTATTTCGCATAAGATTGATTTCTTCAGAATCTGTTTCGTTTTAAACAGGCTTTCATCAGATAAAATTAGTGGATAGTCTGTGTCATTGAAAGATAATTGGTATGAGCCATCCTGCGTTGACTGATTGTATTGAGCAATACGATCAAGAGAAAATTTTAAAATGAGTTTATCTTTGTTCGAATCGATACATTCTACGAACCAATCTGTTTTCCAATGTACATCGTTCATGTCGAAAGAGCCATAGGCTGTATTTAGTTCAAGACCTAAGTTTAGGTTTTTAGGGCCAATAGTAAAGACCATATTCCAGCTATCTCCTTTTTTAATGTTGGGAGTGAGGTCAATTTTTTCTTGGCTTGGATTGTTAGCAAACGAGATTTGCCAACAAAAGAATGTAAACAGCAGTAATTGGATTGTTTTTTTCATCGCAATAAAATTAAGATTAAACATTTATTGCAAGTAAAAATGAGAGAAAAAATATGAATTAATTTAACCGATTAGTAAATGGCGTTTCTCAATTATTAATTGGTAGGAGAATATGATTATTTTAAATAGATTCTTTTCGAGATGCACTTTAAGATTTACAAGATGAGAAATTCTAAATCCTTTTATTCCTCAATCATAATAAAAATATCCTCGTTCTCTTTTTTCATCAAATATTGTTCGCGAGCAAATTTCTCCAAATTTTTACGGTTTGTTTTTAGCTCGTGAATACGATTCTTATCATTTTCTATGTTTTCAATAAAGTAAGTCTTTTCTTTTTCTAAGGATTCGATTGTGGCTTCGTGCCCTTTTCGTTCCCAAATAGAATGCTGATCGAAGAAAAACAACCACAAATAAAAGATCAGGAAGGTAATTACGTATTTGTTACGTAGGATGTTGAGGAAAATATTCTGTACCTTTTTTAGATTCATTCTGTATCTTGTTTTTGCGAAAGCTAAATTACGAAGAATAAACTAAAGTTTAAGAATTGAAAAGTATAAAGCTTAAAGTAAAACCGTTAAATTTTTTCTTCTCCCCTTTTAGGGAAGATCCCAACAGGGAGAGGAGTGTTTAAAGGTATAATAACAAATTTAGTACAGTCGAGTCCTATGAAATTTTAGACTATAAAAAACGACCGAAGAAACCTTCGGTCGTTTTACCCAAAATAAATCATGTCGTTTTTGGCAAACTATTGCGAACAATAGTCAAACGATCTTATATATTAATCCTCTAAAAAGTTAGGATACATATAGTCTTGAGCTGGTACAAAAGTTTCCTTAATTGTACGTGGAGAAACCCAACGCAATAGGTTAATCATAGAACCCGCTTTATCGTTGGTTCCAGAACCTCTACCACCACCAAATGGCTGCTGACCAACAACGGCACCAGTTGGCTTGTCGTTAATGTAGAAGTTACCTGCTGTATGAGTTAAACGCTTCACTAATTTCTCAATTACATAACGGTCTTCAGAAAAGATAGCACCTGTAAGCGCATACATAGAACCTTTGTCCAAAATATCTAATGTCTCATCTACTTTGTTATCATCGTATACAAAAATGGTAAGTACAGGACCGAATAGC
Source organism: Labilibaculum sp. (assembly GCA_016743925.1). Lineage (GTDB taxonomy): Bacteria > Bacteroidota > Bacteroidia > Bacteroidales > Marinifilaceae > Labilibaculum. The sequence goes on along the minus strand of JADGFH010000385.1, from coordinate 3,592 downwards.
TCTTCTTCCATTGTAATGTAATCATGCTTAAGAGCTCTGATAATAGTTGGAGCAATAAAGTAACCTACTGATTTGTCGTAAGTACCACCCGCTACAATCTCAGCATCTGGAGAAGCCTTAGCCTCGTCGATAGCAGAAGCCAACTTATCGAAAGAAGTTTCATCGATTACAGCATTCACAAAATTAGTGAAGTCTTCCGTTCCACCCATTTTGATTTTGCTTAAATCTTCCTTAACGTAAGTCATCACCTCGTCGTACTTGCTTGCTGGAATGAAAGCACGTGAAGCAGCAGAACATTTTTGTCCTTGGTATTCGAATGCACCACGAGTAATTCCAGTAGCAACATCTTTACAGTTTCCTGTTGGGTGCATAAAGATATAATCCTTACCACCTGTTTCACCTACAATACGTGGGTAGGACTTGAACATGTGAATGTTCTCACCAATATTCTTCCAGATATCTTGGAATACTCCAGTTGATCCTGTAAAGTGAATACCTGCGAAATCAGGAGAAGAGAATAATACTTCAGAAGCAGCAGGACCTGATACATATACCAAGTTAATAACACCAGCAGGAACGCCAGCTTTTTGGAAAATCTCCATCAAAACACGAGCTGAATAAACAGCCGTTTTAGATGGCTTCCAAACAATACAGTTACCCATCATTGCAGGAGCAGTTGGTAGGTTACCAGCAATTGCAGTAAAGTTAAATGGTGTCAATGCGAATACAAATCCTTCTAGAGGACGTTGCTCAACACGATTCCAAATTCCTTTTGAAGATACAGGCTGTTGCTTGTAAATATCAGTCATATATTGTACGTTGAAACGCAAGAAATCAGCAATTTCACAAGCAGAATCAATCTCAGCTTGAAATGCATTTTTCGACTGTCCCAACATGGTTGCAGCATTAATTTTCTGACGGTATGGTCCAGAAATCAACTCAGCAGCTTTCAAGAAAATAGAAGCACGATGTTCCCATCCTAGAGCTTCCCAAGCTGGTTTAGCAGCCAAAGCAGCATCAATAGCCATTTCGATATGCTTTTTCTCACCTAGGTGGTAATGACCTAAAACGTGCTTGTGATCATGCGGAGGAGTCATGGTAAATAATTTACCTGTACGAACCTCTTCGCCACCAATATACATAGGTACATCGATCTCTTCAGAACGCATTTCTTTGATTGTTGCTTGTAATTCTGCTCTTTCTGGAGAACCTGGAGCATAAGAAAAAATTGGCTCGTTAGTTACGGCCGGAATGTTGTATATACCTTTTGGCATGATCTTGTGGTTTTAAGGATTATTTTCTATTATTTTATTTCAATCTGAACAAATATAAAAAAAAAGCTCTTACTGATTTATGAGTATTATCATGCTTGTAAAAAAGCCTAATGATCATGCAGGCTACGAATTTCACAATACACGCAACAATTGATTAATTTTGAATTGCTGATGCTGTTTTATTTGTATCAGTGAGCTTTCTGATTTTAATATTGAAGTAGGCCATTAGAATGGTCATTATTGGGCTAATGATATTAAAAAAGCAAAAGGGAGCGAATGCAGCTGTGGCAACACCAAGTGCCCCTGCTTGCGCAGCTCCACATGTGTTCCATGGAACTAGAACAGAAGTTACTGTTCCAGCATCTTCTAATGTGCGGCTTAATACTTCTGGTTTTAAGTTCTGATCCTTATAAGATTCGGAGAACATTCTGCCAGTAACAACAATGGAAATGTACTGATCGGAAGCGGTAAGATTAAGAAAACCACAACTTGCAACTGTTGTAGTAACCAATGATCCTGTAGAACTTACCGCTTTCAGCATGGTTTCGGTTATTTTGTGCAAAATACCAGCTGTTTCGAGAATTCCACTAAAAACCATGGCAGTAAGAATCAACCAAATGGTATTTAGCATGCCTGCCATACCACCAGTAGAAAGTAAATCTTGAATGTTTTCATTTTGAACAGGTACGCTTACATCTGAGAAAATAGATTGCATTACCGTTTGATAACAAGCCTGAATGTATGAATCGCTTCCAGAAATTTGTTGTATGATTTGTGGTTGAAATATGATGGCAAAAATACCTCCTATTAATGTACCTGCAAATATCGCTGGCAAAGCGGGTACCTTTTTACTGATGATTAAAAAAAGTAAGATGGGAACCAAAAACAACCATGGAGTTATGGTAAAGGTATCCTTTATGGCCATTTGCACTTCGCGAATACTTTCCGGATTAATTTCGCCCTGCTTTGTAAATCCAATAGCTAAAAATATGATGAGAGTAATTATAATAGAAGGAACAGTAGTGTACATCATGTAACGGATGTGCACGAATAAATCTACACCTACCATTGCAGGTGCCAAATTAGTTGTATCTGATAAAGGAGAAACCTTATCGCCAAAGTAAGCGCCCGATATAATGGCACCTGCCACCAAAGCATTATTAAATTCCATAGCGTTACCAACTCCTAATAGAGCCACACCAATGGTTGCAATGGTAGACCAGGAACTACCAGACACTACAGAAACAATAGCACAAATAATTACCGAAAGCATAAGGAAAAGCTTCGGATTTAGAAATTCTAATCCGTAATAGATCATTGCAGGTACAACACCGCTTATCATCCATGTACCAGCCAAAGAACCGATCAATAATAAAATAAGCATTGATGGCATTGCAGTCCCAATACTTTTAACAATCCCACTTTGAAGATCGTCCCAGGTTTTATTATATCGCAAGGCAATTATTCCTCCAATGGCTGCTGCAATTAGCAGAGAAAATTGATTGGCACCTTCAATGGCTCCATCACCAAAAATAATGGCATTTACACTAAGCAAAATGATTAAGAAAATAATAGGAATTAGGGCTTCTCCTAGAGAGATAGTTTTGATTTTTGGGTTCATAATATGGATCGGCTGGGTTAATGAGCCAATGAACTTACGAAAATTATAGCTAAAATGAATTGTCGGTTTTAAATATTGATTTCTTATTGTTAGGTTTGATTGTTAAATGAAGATTAGAAATTGCGAAATCGTAAATTTCTTAAGATGTAACGATGAACAGCTCGTATCCAT
>JADGFH010000385.1:0-516 GCA_016743925.1 Labilibaculum sp. | reverse complement strand
CATCGAATAAATTTTACTTTGGAATAGGTATTCTCTTCTTTTGATTGTAGATAATGATGATCTCCGGGATTTCAAAATCTATATTCACTAAAATTGATTTATCATGAAACGTAAACAAATAAAAATACTCAAATTAAGTTCACTCTTTCTTTTTATTCTTATTGCAACACAATCGTGTATGGTGAGTTCTTTACATCCTTTGTATACTAATAGTGATAGAGTTTATAAAGAAGAATTGTGTGGTAAATGGAGTGGCGAAGAAGGTACAATTTTTGAAATTACGACAATAATAGATTCTTCACAATCTGTCTTCTTTCGAGATTATCCTTTAAGCTCAAAAGCAGATCCAGAGGAGGTACAAAGTCTTTACCAACACCTGACAACAAGTATTGATTCTGCAAAACGCATATCTAAAAAGCGAAATAAAATTACCATTGATGCCTCAAGTAATAAGAAACAAAATGATAAAGAAACTGAACAGATAAAGTTGGATACAAAAAAGGAGCTATCCAATTT
>JADGFH010000384.1 GCA_016743925.1 Labilibaculum sp. | reverse complement strand
GTTTTAAGTAATATAGGATCCATTATTTTTATCTGATTTATATAAATTCAATCTAAAATAATAGAAATAAGTGAGAATCTTAATAGGCTTTGTATCTATTGTCAAATGTCATATAAAAATACTTTTGGTTTTCTTATTTTTGATGTAATCTAAAACAAACCTACACAAGCACGATCAATGAAAAATACTTTATTAATACTACTATTAAGTTCGCTTTTTTTGAGCTGCCCAAAAAAGCAAGATGCAAATAGCTTAATGAATTCATAAGCTGAAAAATACGTAAAAGCAATTTTAGAAATTGGCTTGTACGATCCAATGTATGTTGATGCTTATTACGGCCCTGAAGACTGGAAGAAAGAGGTAGAGAAAATAAAGGAGGATTCGATACCTGTCGAGAAGATATTACAGAAGGTAAAAACTATTGAAGCTGCCCTAGCTGCAATTGAAATAGACTCGAAAGAAGAGATGGAAAGCCTTCGAAAGCAATATTTAGGGAAGCAATTAATTGCGGTTAAGGCTAGAGTTGAAATGTTAGGAGGAAAAAATTTTACATTCGATGAAGAGTCGAATTGATTATATGATGCTGTTGTTCCAAACTTTGAAGATGAGTACTTTGCTTCTATAATTGCTAAGCTAGAGAAATTTCTACCGGGAAAAGCAAATTTAATTGATAGAGTTGCAGCCTTTAATAAGGCTTTTATTATTCCGAAAGATAAGGTTGATGCAGTTTTTCTTTCGGCCATTGAGGAATCGAGAAGGAGAACAAAATTACATATCGATTTGCCTGAAAATGAAAATTTTGAATTGGAGTATGTTACCGATAAAGCATGGGCAGGATACAATTGGTACAAGGGAAATAATTTCAGTTTGATACAGGTGAATATCGATTTCCCAATATTAATTGATAGAGCAATTGATTTGGCTAGTCATGAAAGTAAAGAGGAGACTGATATTTGGATGGAGAAATATGCTTTACGCAGAGCGTCAGAATCTACATTCCGATTTCCTGAGACATATCGTAGCTATATTATTAACTACAATTGGGGACAAGATCTAGTGAAAGAATATATTGAAAGCCGAGGAGGAACAAAAGAAAATCCGACCAAGCGTTGGGCGTTTTTTACAGAATTGATTTCGAAACCTCAGGTTCCTGAGAATTTGAGATAAAATAATACGACAAAGAATAGAAGCCGATAGACTGAATATTTATCGGCTTTTTTATATGCTAATAGGCAGAGAGAAGCTAAATTTAGAACCTTTTCCTTGTTCACTTTTCAGCCATATATTTCCATCGTTTTGCTCAATAAATTCTTTACAAAGAATTAAACCTAAGCCTGTTCCGGTTTCATTGTTTGTTCCAGTAGTGGATATGTTTTTGTCAATTCTGAAAAGATCTTGAACCTGTTCTTTAGTCATGCCAACTCCTGTGTCAGTAATAGAAACGATTAATTCACCATCTTCTTCTTTAGCAGAGATATCAATATTCCCTTTTTCTGGTGTGAATTTTATAGCATTACCAACTAAATTACCGATAACTGTTTCTATTGAAAATTTGTCAACCCAAACAGGAGTATGAAAGTTAAGATTGTTAATAATATTGATGTTTTTGAGTTTTGCAGTGGGTTGGTTCGTCAAGATTCCATTTTTGATTATATTTGCAATATCAATTTTCTTTTTAGTCATTGTTAGGTTTCCTTGCTGAATTCTAGACCAAGTCAATAAATTCTCGACCAAGCTGAAGGTACTTTGTGATGCCGTATGTAAATCATTAATAAACGACTTTCGCTCTTCATCATCCATATCATCGTAGGATGTAGCTAGCAACTCACTAAAGCCAAGCAATGCACTAAATGGAGATTTTAAATCATGAGCAATAATAGAGAAGAATTTATCTTTCGTTTTATTTGCTTTCTCTAGCTCTACTTTTTGCTTTTCAATTATTTTGTGTGTGCGTTTTTTTATTCGAGCACGATTCAAGAGGATAACAACCAAGATAATAATGAGAAGACTTAATGCAAGAAGGAAGTTTCGGATATTGATTTGTTCTTTTACTCGCATTTTTTCCAGACTCAGGTCTTTACGGAGAATTTGATTCTCATTTTCTTTTTGTTTAGATTGGAATTTAGTTTCCAATTCAGTAATTTGATGCTGATGATCAACATTAAAAATGCTATCCTTGTAATTTAGTTGCTTTTGTTTGTAACCTAATGCATTTTTATATTGATTAGTACTTTCAAAATAATGGCTAAGGGTCTTATACAAATCCACTTTGTTGTAATTAATATTGTATTTGTCGACCAATTCCTTGGCCTCAAAAAGAGAATATTTGGCGTGTAGGTATTCTTTTTCCTGTAGCTGTAATTTTCCCAGTATAATTAAATTTATTATTAGTTGGTTGGTTGATCTGCTTGTGCGATTAAGATCAATGGCTTTCTTCAAAAAAGGCTTGGCGACTTTAATTCTTCCTAGGTGATAATTCGACTGCCCTAAGTTTGCATATAATTGTACAATTTGAAGCTTATTATTTATTTGTTGATAGGGAGCTAGAGCTTTTTCGAAATAGGTCAATGCCTTCTTATGATCTGCCATTCTGCTGTAACAAGAACCTAAATTGTTCAAGGCAGATGCATAGGCCAAATTAACATCACTACTATCTGACATTTCAATTACCTTTTCAAAGTAACCGATAGCCTGTTCTAAATTTTCATTATAAAGTAATGTAGTACCTATATTTAAAGAAATATTTGGAAGCATTTTCTTTAATTGCATACTATCAGCAATTTCATATGCTTTCGTGAAATTGGAAAGTGCTTTTTCAAACCTTCCCTGATTTAAATAGTTAGCAGCCATAGTGTTTAGACATTGCATTTTTATTTTACTCTCCTTGGCTTTAAATGCCTTTTTGTATGCATCATCTAAGTAAACGAGCGAACTGTCGGGTTGCCCTGTGGCATATAGGTAATATCCTTTAAAAAAAAGGCTTTTTATTTTTTCTTTCTTCAGGTTTTTCCTTTCGGCTAATTCTAGTGCTTTTTGATTATACATTAAGGCATCTTTAACCTTTCCAGTTTGCAAAGAAACATAGGTGAGATTATTTAAGGCATTTACTCTTGTGCTGTCGATATCATAAATAGTAGAAAGGGAATCCGCTTTTAAAGAGTAATATCTTACTTGTAATACATCCTTATAGTATAACTTCCTTGGATAATTGGTAGTAAATATAGGCTTTCTCTTTTTCTTCAGATGTTTTTAATACGTGCTCAAGACTATCAATTTTACTTTGTCCTACTCCAGATAATGTGAAAAAACTAAAAATTAAATAGATAAAGAGGAATCGCATAAATGAAATTTTAATATGACTTATTGTGATAAAAAACTAGTGGCTTTACAGATACTATTCTATCTACGGAATGAGTAGTTAATTGTTCTATACTTCTTAAAATAAAGCAAAATATTTTAGCTGTAGATTTATAAACCAAATAAGGTTTCGAACTAGATGAACGGTAATTTGATTATTCAAATTATAATACAATAAAAAGTAAACCATCACTTTTGGGTGAAATGCAATAAAAAACTTCCTTGTGTAATGAATTACAAGGAAGCCAATTTAATGATTTAATTAGTGGGGTTTCGGGATGTATTTGATTCCGTTTTCAATGCGCCCCTTAAATTTATAGAATTATTCTTTTATGCGTACATAAATGTGTTTTATATTACGTTTTCCACTTTCTCGTTCATCAATGTCAAAATGTTTTTGCATTGATTTAATAAGTGGAGTTAATTTGGCGAAGCCATAGTTTCTAGGATCAAAATCGGGTTTCTTTTTATTGATTAAAGACCCAAGTTCTGCAAGGAATGCCCAACCATTATCATCAGCAATATCATCGATTGAATTTTTCAGCAGACGGATGAATTTTTTATCAATCTTGTCGAATTTATTAATATCGCTTGCAGATGATTCCTTTTTCTTTTCTTCATTTTCTTTAGCTCCAATAATTTCGATGTAGATGAATTTATCACAAGCAACAATAAATGGATTGGGTGTTTTCTTTTCACCAATACCAATAACAAGCTTGCTCGATTCGCGAAGTCGTGTTGCCAATCGGGTAAAATCACTATCACTAGAAACTAGGCAAAACCCGTCAACTTTGTCGCTATGTAAAATATCCATAGCATCAATAATCATGGCTGAGTCGGTCGCATTTTTTCCGGTTGTATAAGAATATTGTTGAATCGGTGTAATGGCATGTTCTAAAAGTGCTGGTTTCCATCCAGCAACAGTAGGTTTTGTCCAATCACCATAAATACGTTTAATACTGGGAGTGCCTAATTTTGCAATTTCATCCAGCATTCCTTTTATATTTTTATAAGGTATATTATCGGCATCAATTAATACCGCAAGGTTTAAATCTGTTTTTTCTTTCATTATTTATTGTAATTGATATTATACTAAGGTAATGAAATGTATTAAAGAACTATCAATTTGAATTGAAAAATTATGTTATCTTGTGTTAAAACAATAGGAGGATAGTTGATTGTAATGATGAAAAATTACAACTTATTATGAACAAAATATTGGTGCGAATAATACAAGTAGCAAAAAAAGATGCCAAATCGATTCCTACGATAAGCTTTGTTATCGATTTTTAGCAGAATTTACATAAATGGATAGTATGTGTTGATTGAAGAGTTGATTGATCTTAAAAAGTATCCGTAACTTATAGGATAGTTCAATTATATTCTTTCATTTCAAAATTATTTGTGATATGTCCAATCTAATTCATATCGTATATTTAAGTGTTTCAAAACGGGAATTAACTGAGAAAGAATTAGCTGATTTCCTAACAAATATTCGTGCCAAAAACAAGAAATTAAAAGTAAGTGGATTGTTACTATACAACAAAGGTATGTTTATTCAAGTTATAGAAGGAGAGAAAAATACGATACTAAATCTCTTTCAGAATGTGACAAATGATAATCGTCATTCTAATATTGTTAAGTTACTTGAAGAAGATATTGTAAGAAGATCTTTTCCGGACTGGTCAATGGGTTTTAAGATAATTAGCTATAAGGAAACTGAAAACATTCCTGGTTTTTCAGATTTATTGAAAGAGGAAGCTGCGTTTGAGCCTATACCTGGAATTGCAGAACAGGTTATGATTCTTTTGAATAGTTTTAGAAAGTATACCTAATATGGAAATTCAGAAAGATCTCTTTTTTAAAAATCGGAACATTTAATTACCTCATTTTCATGGCTAAAGTTGGTTTGATAACTGGAGCGGCAAATGGTATTGGCTACGAAATTTCGAAGCTTTTGCTATTGGATTCCTATCAATTGGTACTAGTTGATAAGGATCGTGAAAAGTTGCAGGAAATTAAATTCAATTTTTCAAAGCTCACAGATCTTGAGATTAGAATCATAGTTAAAGATTTAAGTTTACCGGAAGCAGCGCAGGAAATTTATCAAGAGCTATCAGATATAGAGTTTGGTATAGATATTTTGGTAAATAATGCTGGTTTTGGGGTATTTGGGATGTTCTCAAAGACCAATTGGGCTGATGAGTGCAATATGATCAATTTACATGTGCTATCTACAACACACTTATGCAAGTTATTTCTTCCCAAAATGATAAGTTTCGGGAAAGGGAAAATTTTAAATGTTGCTTCCATAGCAGCTTTTCAACCAGGTCCATTGATGTCTGTCTACTATGCCACAAAGGCTTATTTAGTTTCTTTTAGTTTAGCTTTGGCAAATGAATTAAAAGGAACAGGTGTTAGTGTTACTGTTGTATGTCCCGGTATTACAAAAACAAAGTTTCAATATGCAAATGGCATGTCCGGAGCTAGAAGGTATTGGAATATTGCCTCTGCAAGTAGTGTAGCGAAATATGCAATAAAGGCAATGAATAAAAATACGGTGGTTGCCATTCCTGGATTTATAAATTGTTTTCTAGCGAATTTGCATCGCTTTTTACCATTAAGTACAGCAGCAAATATAGTTAGGAAA
>JADGFH010001119.1 GCA_016743925.1 Labilibaculum sp. | reverse complement strand
TATCTAATATTATTGTACTATATTTAACATGAATTAGAAATATAATTGAAATAGTAAATATAAAAAAGATGAAGAAACAACCTTATTTTTTAATTGTACTAGGTATTATGGCCGTAATTTTGGTCTTGTCTGGGTCAAGTATGTTCGTAACACTTCAGCCAGGTGAACGTGGTGTTATTTTCCGTAAATTTACAGGTGGATTGGATAAGGATAATGTATTTCAGCCTGGTTTCCATGTCATTGCCCCTTGGAATAAAATGAATGTTTATGTTGTTCGTGAGCAAAAAAGTGAAGAAACAATGGATGTTTTAGATAAAAGTGGATTATCTGTAAATATTGATGTTTCTGTTCGTTTTAATCCAGAATACAATAAAATTGGATATTTACATGAGATTTTTGGTAAAGACTATATTTCTCAATTAGTTGTGCCAGAGGTTCGTTCATCGGTTAGACAAGTTGCTGGTAGATATACCGCTGAAGAAATTTACTCTACAAGAAGAAAAGAAGTTGAGGAAGCTATTATTACAGAAACCTCAATGGTTTTAAAGACCAATAATATTCAGATGAAAGCATTATTGATTCGTTCAATAAATCTTCCGGCGAAAATTAAAACGGCGATTGAAAGTAAATTGCAACAAGAGCAGGAAGCATTGGCTTATCAGTTTAGATTAGATAAAGAAAAAAGTGAAGCTGAAAGAAAGAGAATTGCCGCTGATGGTGAGGCGATAGCCAATAAAATTATCAACAGTAGTTTGACTACAGCTCTTTTAAAGATGCGTGGAATTGAGGCAACTATTAAGTTATCTGAATCTGCAAATGCTAAGGTTGTAGTAATTGGAAGTGGAAAAGATGGAATGCCATTGATTCTTGGAAATAACTAGGAATATTTAATTCTAAATATAAATCAAACCGCTTGAGCAATCAGGCGGTTTTTTCGTGCCATTAAAAAAAAACTGTTCGTTAACGTACGTTACTGTTCCATTAGCGGTCAGATTTAATGAGTGTGTAAATGTTTAATGTGTTGACTGTTATAGTGTTTTTTGTTTTGGTACAAAATATGTTATTGGATAAAGCTTTGAATTACCATTATGCAATTAACCTACTAGAAGCCCCTATTAAAGATGACTAAATTATCACTACTAATTTGTTTTATTATTTTCTGTCTTGCTTTACCTACTCAAGCATTACAAACAAAAAAAGAAATATCTGCTATTCGAGTTTCCTCAAAGCCTATTATTGATGGAAAATTAACAGATGATATCTGGAAAGGAATTCCTGTTGCAACTGATTTTATTCAATTTGAACCTTCTAATGGAACTCCATCCAATTTTAAAACAGAAGCCAAGTTTATTTATACCGATCATGCAATAATAGTTGGTGTTATGATGTATGATAGTGAACCTGAAAAAATATTTAAGGAATTGAGTAAGCGAGATGAGATTAATAATTCTGATTTTTTATCCTTATTAATTGACCCTTTTAACAATGGATTGGATGCTTTTGAATTTATTGTTACTCCTGCAGGAGTACAATGGGATGCGAAGGTTGTGAAAGGGGATGAGGATTCTAGTTGGGATGCTGTTTGGAACAGTGCTACCGAGATTAATGGAAAAGGGTGGAGTGCTGAATTTGAAATACCGTATTCAGCATTACGCTTTCCCTCAAAGTATGTACAAACTTGGGGTATTAATA
>JADGFH010000383.1 GCA_016743925.1 Labilibaculum sp. | reverse complement strand
CCACTTCGAATTGAAATGTATGGAGCTGTACTGTCCCTATATATGACAAGAATGCTTAAGGTGATCAATCGTAAGGGACAACACAAATCCTCCTTGATTTTTGATGAACTAGCAACCATCTATTTTAGAGGTTTGGATACTTTGATTGCAACAGCCAGAAGTAATCGAATCTCAACCCTATTGGGAATTCAAACCATAGCTCAGCTGATTAGAGATTACGGCAAGGAGCAGGCTAATGCTATCCTGACAAATATTGGAAACCTTTTCGCAGGTCAATCCGTAGGAGAGACCGCCCGATTTATACAAAATCGAATGGGGAAAATTCTTCAGGAGAGGCAATCCATAAATATTAACAGTAACTCTCAATCTACCTCATTTTCTACCCAAATGGATTTTCTGGTTCCTGAAGGCAAGATTGCCACACTACCACAAGGCTATATGGTGGGTCAGGTAGCAGATAATTTTGACGAGCAGATTCAGCAAAAGAATTTTAACAGTTTGATTCAGATGGATACGGAAGCTATTAAAAGGGAAGAAATAAACTACCAGCCCATACCTACGATTTATGAGTTTGATGATAAAGAGAAAGTCCTGGAAAACAATAGAAACAGAATCTACAACGACATTCAAAAGATCTTAATAGAATGTAAGATCAACACTAAATAAGAATTGTAATAAGCATTAAAAAACGACAACATGGAACAGACAACACGTATTAGGAAAGATGAAATCCCTTTTGAAAAACTGGAGAAGGTAGGGATTAAAAGAGATTTTGTAGATCGTATGGAAAGTCAGGAGTTAAACGATTTTTTAAATGGTTTCCGTTCAATGAAACTCTACACAGTCAATGCCAAGATTAATGATGAAAACTTTCGTATTCCAACGAAAATTCGCCTTCAAAAATTAGAGGATGGCAGTGTGAACATTAAAGTGCATCCCATCCAGAGATTGCATATCCCAGAGGAGTATATGCAGCACAAGTTTACCAAGGAGGAAAAAACAGCCTTGCTGGAAAATAGGAATCTTGGCAAAACTTTAGAATTAAAAGGAAGAGACGGGAAGAAAGACAATTATTATTTGTCCATAGATTCCAAGACCAATGAATTAATTCCTCTGCGGATAAAACACATTAGAGTTCCTGAAAAAATAAAAGGAGCAGGTCTTTCGGATGAGCAAAGGCAGAAACTGGCAGCAGGGAAGAAAATTGTAGTGAAGGGAATGACAGGCAAAGATGGCAAGAAGTTTACAGCAACCCTTCAAGTGGATGCAGCCAATAGAAATATCAATTTTTCTGGTTTTAAAAAGGAAAAAGAAAAGGAGCAGAAGGCGGAAAAAACGAAAGCAACAAAACAGAAAGTAGGATAGAACAGTAGAATTATGCTTGATTTAATCTTGGGGAAGGCTTTACTATTATTTGTATGGTTTTCCCTATTATTTAAAGATGGAAATTTAAGCTTGCTAGTAGTACAAACTTTAAAGAGGGGCATGCAAGATGTGTTTTTGTTCCACAAAAACGCTTGTGCCTTCCAGCAGGGACTTTTCATCTCAGATGAAAAGCTTGATTCTGCGAAGGCTAATAAATGAAAAGGTATGAGACCCAAAACAGCAGATCAGGATAAATTGGGTGAAGGGGTTCGGGTTCGTTTGACGGAACTGGAAAAGAGACTGCTATTGAAACAATCTCAGAAGGAAGGCTATCGGACCATTAGTGATTTTTGCAGGGCAAAGCTGGTCAAGAAAAGGGAAGTTCGAAAAATCGAAGTGAGTGAGGAGTTTGTGAGAATTACGAAGAAATTGGATTACGAGCTTAACAAGATTGGCGTAAATCTCAATCAGGTTGCCCGAAATATCAATGCCCAGCATGTTTATCAATTCACAGCTTCGGATCGGGAAGTTTTCATGAAGGTGTTACAAGAGCTTCGAAACTGTTTTTCTGTTTTGCAGAATTATATGGATATCATTGAATAGGTAAAAGTTTTTTCATGGTCATCGTGATCCATCAAACAACCAGTACAGAGAATGCATTTCTTTACAATGAGAAGAAAGTGGAGGAGAAGACTGCTACATTTTTCCATTGTCGAAACACCAAAGCTATTAATCCCTTTTTATACGATAAGAAACACCGCTTGAAAGAGTTCTTAGATATTGAGAAGCTAAATCCTCGCATAAAGAATAAATGCCTTCATATCTCCTTTAATCCATCTACAGCTGATTATCTGAAATTAGGTGATAAGATAATTCGAGAGGAGATGGATAAGTTGATGCAGCATATGGGCTACGGTAGTCAGCCTTATTTTGTCTACAAGCACAAAGATCTGGATAGAGTTCATTTTCATATTGTTTCTTCAAGAATAGATCGTCAAACAGGTAAGAAAATCAAAGACAATCATGAGAGGCAAAAGGTTCAAAACTTCATTAAGGAATTAGAGCTTAGACATCAGTTGGATAATAAAACTCGAAAAGAAAAACCTGTATTCAAGTTCTCAGCTAGAAGCAGAAACATCAAACAAAGCCTAGAGAATCTTTTTCAGCATTTAAACCAGATGGAATCCATAAATTCTAAAGTCATGTTTGATGAAGCTTTGAAACTATTTAATGTGGAAATTAGACAATCGGGAAGAGGGCATATCGTTGTCGTGACTGATGGGATAGGAAAGGTAATTCGTTATCCGATTCGATTGTCCAAATTTAAAGAGCAACCCAAATATTGTCAGAAACAAAAAGAAAAGCTTGATAAGAATGAGCACATATCAGAAGAAAGAAAGCTCAGAAAGGCCGACTTCAAAACAGATTTTTTAAAAGAATTATTGTGGCAGATTAAAAAGAAAGAACAAAATCAAGAACCGAAGAAAAAGTATCGTGTAAGGAGCAAGAGGAGGTAGGGAGAGGAATTTTTCGAACATTCTATCTTAAAGGAGTGAAAAGTTATTTCCGATTTTTCTTCTGAGCTAAAAAAGGGCTCCAATAAAAATCAGAATAACTTTACTTACACACTTTGTGAGATACTACTCTGAAAATAAAAATAAATTTAGATGCAATTAAAGCTTATTTTACAAAATTTTCACAACCTCCGTTTAATAAAAACAAAGCCCGATTATAGATCCGAGCTGTAAATCATTAAATTGTGAATACTAAAGAAAATTAATATCACCATCATCTTTTACACAAGAATTCAATATTTCTTTTGGATTCAATCTTCCAAAACCTAAAATGCAATTAATCTACAAACAGTGGAATTCTGAAATGCAATCATAAACGCCACTCCAATTCAAATAACTTGAAACACATAACACTGTTGAAAAAAGGACAATAATTGTGACATACCAAAGAATAGTATAATTCCTCTTTCTCTTCTTAATGTATTCTAATTCATAATTAAATTCCGAATCATCTTTTAATATACGGTCAATATCATTTGCATCTAATAAATCAGTATATCTATTTTTTAAATTATCATACTTTCTTCCTAAACGCTCCTCTTCAACTCCAAAATTCCATCTAGAAAATAGCAAGAAGATAATAGATAATGTTAAAAATGTTAAACTAAAGATGGTTACTTCTTTATTAAACACCTCTTCAATCTCTCCCCCTTTTAAAAATCTCAGTAAAAAAACAGAGATGAAAAATGATAAAAAAGTAAAGATGCTTTTTTGATAATTACTTAAGTAATTTGCCGCAATATCTCCAGCTTTTTGAGAAATCCAACTTAATTCATCTACAATTTTATTTCTAATCTCAATGTATTTTGAAATATTCTCTTGAAGATAAGCCTTATACCCTGACTGTATTGACAGATAAACACTATCTGATATCGATAAAGACTCCTCTTTTAACGAAAGAGATATTATATTTCGAGCCAAGCCTATCTTGTCACTAACTTTACTTTCCTCACTGTAAATCCAATCAAATATTTTAAAATAGACAGGTCGCAAAGAAACATCTAGGTCGCTTATTTTAACATTATCTTCAAACGACTTATAACCATTTAATTTATAATACAAGAAATCATCCTTTATTGATGTGATATCGAAGATGGATATTATACAGAACAGTAAACTAATCTGATTAAAACTATCAACTATAGGATTATTACTCTCTGGTCTCTTTAAAAGATGGAAAAAATATGCGTTAAACGGATACTCCTCTAAATTACCAAAATGGCAATTATCTGAGATGCTAAGATTCTTTTTTTCTCCACCATCTTCGCTGCTTCCTGAAAAACGAATATTTTGTGAATAAAAAGGTTCGAGATTAGACTCAGTTAGAATAAAATTAAGGTTACCAGAGGCATTCAGATTATCTTTAATTAAGCTTAGAATATCTAAAGTTGATCTTCCTTCCCAGAATATGATAAAGCTCTCAAAATCATAAATATAGATACGATCCTCAGAATTCTTTTTTATTTCAAAACTTACTACAACATCTTCATTAGTATGGAACTTTATGGCTAAGCCAATATTTTCCTTGAATTCATCAGAATCACCTCCTCTAAAAGGTATTGCATCAGAGTCCCCAACCTTTATACTCAATATGGAATGATCTTCATCTTTAGCTTCATTCATTAGCGATATTGCACTAGCAATATCAAATGATTTAAAATTTGAAATCATATAAGAGACCTTGAACGACGAAAACTTATCATCAATCTTAACTTCTTCATCCTTTCGAAGGAATACGTTCTGTATTTTAGTTCTGATATTCATTTTACCTTTTAAATCTATTATAACCTTCCTCTGTTTTGATTAAAATATATTTATCTCCTTCCTTATTTATATCAGCTTTAATATTGTCAAGATCAGCGCCACCATTATAAACTAACTCCACACCTTCATACAATGGGATTTTTGATGATATTCTTCCTTTAACTTCATCTTTTTCAATTTTAAATTGACTATCAACACCATATTTTTCTGGTAAATTAAACACTGATTTCCTAATTTCATCAATCGGGAGTTTGTCATCAACTGGCGGATAATTCTCAAAAATAGCATTGTAAAACTCCATATGATCCAAATCATCTTGTGATCGGAAATGACCCAGTGCAGAACTTCTTAAAATGGTATGGTCAGATTGAAATTTTTTCTTAATTGGGTCTAAAATCTTTTTATCTAAAGCTTCTAAATAATTTTTTGTATTATATCGATCTGTTCGAACTTCTTCAAGTTCAAAAAAATCACACCACCAATATTCTGAAATCTTAGTATTGGTATCTGCTACGATAACTTTTATAATTTTCCCAGTATTATCAATTGCGGCTAAAAAAGATTTAAAAACCTTTTTCTTCCAAGGCAATCCCATGTGCAAAATAAAATCTTTAGCGTCAAGAAAGTCATTGTGTTCAGCTTTGGCGATAATAACCATTTTGTGATTCTCATCAACATTGATTACAGTCTGGAACAAACTTCCTTTTTGAACATTTGCTTTTAAATTCTTTATCTTTACGTTTGTTTTTTGCTCAACAGCAAGAAGTCTTTTTGCATTCGTATCAACAGCGCTATAATCCCCAAGAATAAAATTATCGATAGATGCATTAACTTCGGTAGTACCATCACCTCTGAATTTGAAAATCCTTTTAGTAGGTTTATCTTGAATATCTTCCATTAAATGCTCGATATATTCACTAAGATGCTCGCTTTTACTATCCACATCAATCTTTGAAATTACACCACTATCATTATCAATATGATGTAAAGAAGTGTATTGAGCACCCATTTCGCTATTTTCAAAAATGATTGTTTTATCTTGTTTCACTTCACTATTTATTACTGTCATGATAACGTTTAAATTAACAACATTTTGATTTTTTCAAAACAATTAATGTCTAAGGTTGTTTAATGTGCTGATATCTATTGAATAATAGGCACGAAATTACACCTCTTTATTCCCTTTTTTAACAAAAAGTAACCCATTAGTTTTATGCTGCAAAACACATATAGCACTATTTATGAAAACAAAAAGGCTTAAGTTAACTAAAAGCCCTGAAGATCAGGGCTGATAAAAGTATACAAAACATGAAGATTAC
>JADGFH010000382.1 GCA_016743925.1 Labilibaculum sp. | reverse complement strand
ACTTAATGTTAGACAAACCAGACTTATTTGACGGGTATATTGCTGATGTGCCTGACTTTAGTTTAATTTCTGAGAAAGTCGATTCAAAAAATGCTTTTGGAAACTTAAAAAATAAGAATTACTATCTATTTGGAAATATAGCGAATGATATTTATAATGAAACATTCCTAAATAACTTAAAATCAAATGCTCCAGATGGATTGAATTGGCATTACGATATTTCGGATGAGCCAAATAATATTATTTATTTTTTAAATAATTACACGCATGCAATTGAATTGTTTTTCAATGATGCAGAAGAATAATTACAGCAACTAACAAAAAATATAGTGCATTTGGCAAATAGTGCTAAAATATGAAAGCGAAGTACATAAAATGACAAACGCACCATATTCAAACCGTTAGCTTTCATTGCAACAAAATTTGAATCAATTGCTTGAATTGTAGATTCAGGTTTAATACTAAATAATTATGAGCTATGACAATCCAGTAATTCTTGAATCTTTTCCTGTTATTGAAACCAGCAGACTAGATCTTATCGAAATTAAACAGGATCATTTGCCTGATCTTTTTGAGCTATTCAGTGATGAAAATGTTACTAGATATTATAATATAAAAACGCTCACGGAAGAATATGAAGCCCAGAAATTTGTTGATTGGTTTCAAGCCCGATTCAAAGATAAGTTAGGGGTTAGATGGGGAATTGCTCTAAAAGGAGAAAAGAAAATTATAGGTACAATTGGATTTAATAATTTCACAAAAGAGCATCGAGCAAATTTAGGATACGACCTGCAAAAAGATTATTGGAATAAGGGTTATATAACGGAGTCATTAAATGCTGTTATTGAGTTTGGATTTAAGGTTCTTGAAATTAACAGGATTGAAGCTGAAGTTATGCAAGGAAATATTATATCTGAGAGAGTTCTTGAAAAACTTGGTTTTGAAAGGGAAGGCATTTTAAGACAATGGATGTTTTGGAATGGCAATTATTATGACATGAGTATGTATTCTTTGCTTAGGACAAATCTGAGTTAGTAATCAGAAACAAAAACTAAATTACCACAGGCAGTAATGAATAGTTTGGGAGTTAAAGCCATTGTCAGTATTTGGCTATCTTTAAACCTAAAATCCAATCAAAATGAAAAGAAGAAACTTTATTACAGCAGCGACCCTTGCCGGACTTGGAATTCCTCTCACTTCCTTTTTAATTAATAATAAACAGAAAAATGGAAAAGATATTCGAGGTACGTTTTCAACCAACAACAACAGGATATCCATCTATACAAATGCAGAGGTTAAACCAATCCGTATTTTTCATATTACAGATACGCACCTTTCTTTAGATGACGAACGGGGCAATCTATATCAGGAATTTAGCAAACGAATGGCGGGCGCTTATAAAAGTAACGCTCATTTTAAAACGAGTGAAAAATATTCAGCCAAAGAGAGTTTCGAAAACACCTTAATACTGGCAAAAGAACAGGACGTTGATTTTCTGGCGCTTACTGGAGATATTTTCAGTTTTCCTTCGAAAGCAGCTGTTGATTGGGCTTTGCAAAAACTAAATGAAACTAATATACCATTTGCTTATGTTGCTGGCAACCACGACTGGCATTTCGAAGGCATGAAAGGAAGCTCCCAAGAACTCCGCGAAACATGGACCGAGAAACATCTGAAGCCGATGTACCAAGGTAACCATCCGCTTTATTCAGCTTATAATTTTAATGGTGTTCGTTTTCTTTGCATCGACAATTCCACCTACGAAATTCTGCCAGAACAACTCGAGTTTTTCAAAATGCAAACAAAAAGCGAAATACCCATAATATTACTGATGCACATTCCATTATACATGCCGGGTCGTGCAATGGATTTTGGTTGTGCAAATCCTAATTGGGGTGAAAAATCGGACAATGGTTTTGAAATTGAGCGACGTAATAAATGGCGCAAAGGTGGTCACACAAAAACCACCTTGGATTTTTACAAGGAAGTTTTTAATGCCCCTAATTTGTTAGCAGTTTTGGCAGGTCACACACATCGCCCAAGTATCGACATAAAAAATGGAATCCCACAAGTTGTGTCGTCACACAACGCAACTGGGTATTATTCCGATATTCAAATTGATAAAATGCCCTAAGCTGAACAAGCGGGAAAGTGCCTTGCTTTAGAGGGTACTTTGGTCTTAAAGGAGGGTTTTCTTGCCTTTACAAAGGCCAAAATATGGAGCTAAACTGATTCAAAACAAGAAATACAAAGAATGTCAATGCAAAATGGAGTAATAAACAAGGATTCCAAGATTTTATAAATTTAATCGGTTTGATTACTCTGTGTATTGATAAGATTACGCTTTGAAATCATCTGCAAACCTTAGTGAAAACATTAAAAACAATAGTAAAGATTGATGGATAATTTTGAACACAATAGAGAGAGTTGGAATGAATTAACAGCTTTACACGCAGAATCTAGTTTTTATGACGTTGAAGGTTTTAAAAATGGTAAAACATCACTAAATCATATTGAAATAAAGGAATTAGGAGATGTAAAAGGAAAGAAGCTTCTTCATCTTCAGTGTCATTTTGGACTTGATACATTATCATTAGCTAGGCAAGGAGCCGAGGTTGTAGGTGTTGACATATCTGACCTGTCAATTCAGAAAGCTAATGATTTATCGCATGAATTAGACATTCCAGCAAAGTTTGTTCGTTCAAATATATATGATATTGAGAAGGTATTAGATGAAACGTTCGATATTGTTTATGTTTCTTATGGAGCAATAAATTGGTTAGATGACCTTGACAAATGGGCAAAAATTATTAGCCGTTATTTGAAACCTGATGGTATGTTTTACATGGTTGAATTTCACCCATTCAGGTACATGCTTAATGAAGAATCTGAAATTCATTATAGTTATTTTAAATCAAAGCCATTTGAAACAGTTGTTGAAAATTCGTACACTGAGAAATCTGAAATCAAGAATAAGGATTTAAAGCACATTGAGTGGCATCATAGTTTAAGTGAAGTTATTAATAGCTTAATTGGTAGTGGATTGAAAATAGAGTTTCTTAATGAATTTTCTTATCAAATTTATAATTGCTTTCCTAATCTAGTGGAAGATGAAGAGGGGAAATGGGTTTCTGAAAAATATGGAAATAAGATTCCTCTTATGTATTCAATTAAAGCAAAGAAAGATTAAAATTACAGTTTGTAATAAAAGTTAAACGTCATGGAAAATGACGTTTAATTTGATAGTTTAGTAAAATCATCAACAAGGGTAGAGACTAATTTAGTGTAAAATCTAATCTTTAACTTTTGTAAAGGATGTGCCTTAACGAACAGTGTAAAGACTGCATTGCCGCTGGTAGTAATTAAACCTTGTGTAAGCAGTGTTTCGCTAAGCTCACATAGTAGGCAAAATTATGAAGTTATCCCAAAGTAAATTTCTAGCATTTTCTGGACTCATCCTTCGGTTCGCTATAGGAGAAGGCCCCTACACTGTGTGTTGGCATTCTCCCTTTTACTAGAATTAGATAGCCTCCCTTCTTTATAATTAAATTTCTCACAACACACGGCTAAGGTGTGATGCGTGATATGTACTGGCAATTCTAAACATGAATTTATTACAATAGCAGTCTAAGTAATCCCCAATAATTTAACAATACGAATAGGATTGTTGATGCCGAAATAATTGACAAAGTATGCCATTTTCTAAATGAAGATAAATTATTTCTTACTAATGCAATAGAAAATAGGGTACAAAGAGTTACCAAGATTATTAAATTAATAAATGGTAATAGAATCTTAAGTCTTGACAGTAGATCAGTTATAAATATTGTGGAAAGACCACTTTGAAGAAGTTGATCAGGTAAGGTAGCTATTAAAGACAAAAGGATTAAACTTATTGTACTTACTAAAATAACTAAGAACCGGATACGATACTTTTTTATGCTACTATCAGTACTTTTAATCGACTCTAATTTGCTCTTATTGAAAACAAATAATACCGGTCGTATTACAATAGTACTTAAGAAAATTAAAAACATTACTAACACGAGTAATTTCATGTAATGGTTATTGCGAATAGTTGATTTCTGCAGGTTTGAAACATTTTTAGCTGCAATGCCATCAAGCATTGAATCTAGCTCTGCCTTAGGATACCAATTGCCTTTTGTCATAACTCCAGCTATGGATTTAGTGTTTTTAATATCTTCAAGAGGATTATTCTTCAGTAATAACAAATCAGCATCCTTTTCATTTTCAATAGTTCCTAATCTTGACTCATATCCTATCATCTCTGCGCAGTTTCTTGTCGCTGATAAAAGAATCTGATACGGTGTTAAACCAGCATCTTGCCAAATTGACAATTCTTCGTGAAGACTAAAGCCAGCAATTGTATAGGGATTACTTACATCTGTTCCTACAACAATATTGGCATTATTATCTGCTAAAGTTTTAAGCAATTGAGTTTTCTTTACAAAGCCTGCATTATAAGACATGCAAGTTTCCCACCATGCAACAGATACCAGAGCAACATATTTAATCTCGCTTGGAGGGTTCTTTTTTAAGGAATCTAAATGTCCAAAGTTTTTTAAACACACTAAGGTAGGGCAATTCCAAATACCACTTTTAAGTGTTTCTGTTATAATCATCTCATCAGAATAATACTTTTCATACCCATCCATGTGTTCTATGGAGCTTTGTCCAGAAATCAATACATTATTAATATCCATAGCTTCTGGAACATGTCCCACCACTGGCATATCGAGTTCTTTCGCTACTCTATTAATTTCATCATACACTTCTTTTGTCAGTTTCTCATATACTTTAATAGCATCATAACCATCCTTTTTCATCTGAGATAACTCATCAAATACTTTGGCTTTATCACTGATTTCAGTTGATCCATGCCAGTAAGGGTTTAAACCATCAATAATGGGGCTAGTAGTATATATCTCGGGTCCAATTACACTTTTCTCTCTTATTTTTTTTCGAAGTTTTAAATGGAATGGTGATCCAAACATGTTTCTAATAAATGTAACTCCATTAGCTATATACAATATTCTATCATCATCATTATTATAATGAACATGCATGTCACATAATCCAGGAATAAGATATTGTTCTTTTCCTTCTATTATTCGGGTGTTTTCAGGAATAGTCATTTCCTCAAAAATCCCTATGACGGCAATTTTACCATCCTTAACTAATACGGAATGGCCATGTAAAATCGAATCGTTAACCATGCTTATGACATTCACATCCTTAAATATTGTAGTCTGATTATCAGCTAATTTATTGCAAGATGAAAAAAGAAGTATTATTGCCAAACAAGATAGTTTGACAACTTTTATTGTTCTAAATATTATATTCATAATTATCGATTAATTGTAGTTTATTATCATTCAGGAACCAACATTAACCCCAGAGACCAAACCAAAACTTAAGTGAATAATAAGAAGCGATTGATTTACAGAATAGATGCAAGATATATTTGCAGTCTATAAATGAGCTTGAAAAGTAATTTTTACAAACCTTCCTTACGCTCACCTCTCAGTAAGGTAGACTAGGTCATTCGCATACTACATGTTGGATTCTCCCCTTTGGGAGTTATTGGGGTGAGTGCAGAAAAAGGGACTTTTTGCAGCCTTAAATTTTCTCCAATTGATTTATAGCTTCGGTTTGTGATGGATATTTTTTCAGATTTCGGAACATAAACCAAATTATTGTTGATATGATAAGAAGTACCATGCCGAAAACGGGAGCGATAAAAGTAACTTTTAAACCACCGGCAAGATATTGTGGCTTAACACCGGTATTACCTGCCTTTTGGATAATATCAAAAGTAGTTATCAGACCAACCATTTGCCCGGTGATCCCAATCAAAAATGCCAAACTGCCGAAAAACAAAATACTATCGTTGGTTCGCTTAAGTTTTTGAAGATTTTTATTATTACGGTACAAAATGATAAAACGAATTGCAAGGATAAATACCATTATCCACATTAGGTAAACAAGGGACATGAAATTGGGT
>JADGFH010001118.1 GCA_016743925.1 Labilibaculum sp. | reverse complement strand
ACCCTAGTGCATAAGGGACTTGCACCCTCTGGACTTTCTTTTACGAAACTTAACTTTGTAAAAGAACTTTTATTAAATTTACCATTCAAGGCACACACACGCGGTCATAAAACATTGCGCGGATAGTGCTATTTTTAAATGAAATAACATTTAATCAACGGCTTAGCGGGCTGATAAGTTTGTGCTTCGAAATGCGCAACGTTTCATACCGCCATACGTTAGCGTTTATGCTGTCGGTATTACTCACAACGAAGAATAATGATGAAAAATTAAATTTTAAAAATGAAAATTAATTCTGTCTCCAAATCGAATCGTAATGGGAGTTTAATTATTATTGGAATAATCGTTTTTTTAACTCCATTCGTCGGGGTTCAGATTTCTGAATTTAATAGCGAATTTAGTCTATTCCCATTATTAGACTTTGGATTGTCATTAAAAGATTATTTCACGGTATGGATTAGCTTATGGGGTGTTGTTGGTGTTGTTCTAACTTTGTATTTAAATCACAAAAGACTTAGTAGCTATGAAAAGACAGAACAAAATAATCGCTTTGCAAAGGCAATCGAATTACTTGGAAACCAACATACATCAACAAGAATAGGTGGTGCTATTTATTTATGTTCTCTTGCTAAGGAATATCCAGAAAGCTACAAACAAGAAATATTTGATATTTTATGTTCTCATGTCAGAGACACGACTAGTAATGACGATTATAGGGTTAGATATGATAAAAAACCGTCTAATGAAATTCAAATTATCATTGATTTATTATTCAAAAAAAAGAATGGAGATGATTATTTTTTTAAGGAGTTTCGTCCAAATCTTTCGGATTGCTTCTTAAATGGAATTAATTTGGAAGAAGCTAGAGTTGCTAATGCTCATTTCGAAAATTCGTCTTTAGATGGAGCGAATTTATATGACTGTTATCTAAAAGCGAGTAAATTCAAAATAACCTCATTTAAAAATTGTCAATTGATGAGGACTCGTTTTGATTATTCTACATTTTATAATTGCAATTTTGAAGGAATAGAAGACATGCCTTCTTTTAATTTTTCAGACTTTAATGATGTAGACATGGTAAATTGTGAAATTGGAAATAAAGGCGTTGATTTTAGAGGAGTTTCTTTTAATAGAACCTTATTTGATTCATTATTTATATTGGAAGGTAATTTTACTGCCTCATGTTTTAAAAAGTGTCGAACAGAGAACTCAACCAAGTTTGAAAATAGTTACATCTTGGGTGTTGATTATTCCTCAAATAAAGAGATTGAACAAATTTTAACTGAATCTATCAATGCTCCCTATGATCGTGACATAGAAGACATTTCGGGCTTTGAGAAAGATTTGCATCCTACAGTTAAATCAAATATTGATAGATATAACCGTACTATTAAAGAAAAATATAAACGCACAAAACGCTAACAAAAGCTATATGTAATGCGGGTTTAGCGGGTAAATCAACCGCAGTTCTTCGTTGCAACATCGCCAAATCTTTGATTTGTCAATTTATAATTTGAATTAATGTAAATCAAAGTTTTGGCTAAATGCAGATTTGAAAGTGAAATGCTTCTATGTCCCGCAAAACACATAGCAAGCCCGTTCTATGCAATTACAAAAAACAAAACTTATATATATGAAAGCAAAGTTTATATTTATAGCTATAGTATGCTTAATAGCTAATCATACATTTGGTC
>JADGFH010000381.1 GCA_016743925.1 Labilibaculum sp. | reverse complement strand
CAATCAAAGCAATCCCCATAAGAGAATAAAAAAAATCGGTTACGTCAACCCACCGTTCATGTTGGGCAGTGCCTGCCACACGAACGCTTAGTTGTTACCTGCTGGGCATTTAATTCGTCTCATTTGAAATGCTGTGTTTTAAAGTTTGCACTACCCTGATTTTGTTTTTAGTGTCGGCAATAAAAGCGTTGGCAAACAGACAGACTCTTTTGTAATTTTGGGTTGTGTGCAGGCTTGTGCGAATTGCAAATGTGTTTGGCTGTATGAGTTGGCTATTTCTCTTTATCATAGTAGATTTTATAAAACTTCCGTCCATCTTCATCAACACCCTTTTCTATTAGTTCTTTACTTCCTTTTATATATATATCAAAGTTACCATCTAGTTTTAGAACTCGCTTAAAAGCTCTAGCTTGCTTTTTAACAGCTGTAGAAGAAATTTCAAACTTATCATTTAATTCAATTTCATTTTCATTACGAAATACTTCATCGAAATCTCTAAATGATTTTATTATTTTTTCATCAGAAAAAACATTTCTTTCAAATTCGTCTTTATTAAATTCTTCATGAGTTTTAAAATAATCAACAGAACGATTTAATAAGTCAATTTGCTCTGATTTTGACACATCTACATCATTTGTCAATTGTTTGGTTAAGAATTGTTTAGTAATACCTAAAAAGTTATTTGTTTGATTGTATTCATTTTTAATTGAAGTTATTTTAAGAAAGTCATCCTTCCAATATTGAGCTTCACTACTTCTGTTAACGTTGTCAATGGCATATAGGACAAACCCTTTTTCTTTTTTTGTATTAAAAACTAAACAACCTTTGTCTAACTTATTAATATCAATTCCTTTTTTGCTTTCAATTTCAAAACCATTAGATATTTTCTCTATTTCTAGGAAAACATTCTTGGTTTCAGATTTAAATAATCCAATAGCATCAACAGTAACTCCATCTAAAATGCAATCCTTGAAATAAACAACATGAAATTCTCCTCCTTTAATTTTAGGATGAGTACTTTGATTGTATAAGTGCTTTGCTAAATTTATTGATTGTTCCATTAAGGCGTCTGGATTATCAAAAATCCGAGAAATATACAAGTAGGTTTCATTAAGCTCCAACTCCACGTCATGGTAAAAATGATAATGCTCATCTTGCTTAAAATGAGACAAAAAATAATGAGACAAAGTAACCTCCAAGTCTTCTTCAAGCTTTATATCTGACTTTGAAAAAAACAAGGGGTCTTGATTTAATTTATTTCCCACATTATGCAGAACCAGACTTTTAATTTTTATATATTCATTATATAGCATGCAATAATATTTTTAATATTTTTTTAACTCCAGTAATGATATCGATATTATTTATTGCCCAAATTATAGTTAGTGCTATCCCCAAAATAAGAATTGAAAATATCCAAAGTATAGTATAGTTTCTTTTTTGTTGTTCAACAAACGATTTAGAATTTACTTCCGATGGATTACAATCATTGAAAATATCACTTAATTCTTTCTCAGTTAATAAATCTTTATATCGATTACGTAATTGGTTATAATGCTTATTAAACATTGCTACCCTTTTGTCAAACTCCCATCTTGAGTATAAAAGAAGTCCAACCGAGATTATCAAAAAAGAATATGATAGAATTAAAATTTCATTTGTAAATCCCCCAATAAAATCTCCTTTAGAAACTACTTTTATAACAATGATTGAAATAAAAAAGGATATCAGCGTTAAAATATTTTTCTTATAATCATTAACAAAATCACTTACTATCTTGTCTATTTTTCCTTGCAAATCAACCAAGATTTCAGATAATTTATTTCTAACCTCAATGTACTGCTGTACATTTTGTCTTTCATATATTTTGTAATTGGAACGTATCGCGTTGAATACAGTTTCTATAAGTTCTAGAGACTTCGGATTGAAGTTTAAAGAAATAATATTTCTTGCAATACTCACTTTATCACTTGTATTTCCTCCCTTATAAGACCATTGATAAATTTCATACATTAATTTATACGAGGAATGTGAAATATCTATTTGATTAAAACTTGAAACATTTATTCTTTCATTGAAAGTTCTGTATCCATTTAGCTTATAAGTTATAAAATCATTTTTAAGGTTTAGATAATCGAAAAAGAACATTGAAGAATATAAAAGACTTGCTTTTTTGAATATTGCAATAAGTCGTTTTTCTATTTTATCTTCTATTAACGGATATAAGTCCTCAGGTAATAAAAAGTTAAAATCTAACTCCCAATGACAAAGTGATGTTACTATATTCTTTCTTTCTACTCTCAAGCTTCTAGAAATTGCTTCAGTGCTATTGTCCGCTAAATTATTTGAAAATATTATTGATTGGGTTAGGAATACACTTTCTTCGAATTCAGGATTATAAAAAACTATTATTTTCTCTTCTATTTGTTTTTCTATAATCGCAATAAATTCATTAAATGAAAGACAATCTATATAATCTATAAAATACTTAAAATAATAAATAGATAAAACATTGTCGTTTTTGTTTTTCTCAATGGTAAAAATTAACTCAATTTCACTTTCTAACTCTACATCTAATTCTAAAATGAATTCATTAAATATGTGAGAGTTTCTATTTGTGAAATTAGAAAGAATTTCGCCATCTTGCCTTATTGAAATGTGAATATAATCCCAATTATTTATTTCTGAAATAATACTATTATAAGATTCTATATTAGGAATTTGACGGACTGATTGTGTAATAGTAATTTTAGCTTCTGAAAAATCTTCAGTAATTGATTTGGAACTCGTTGAAGCTTCAGAAGAAAACAAAGAAATAATCTTATTAAACAAGTTCAGAGATGTATCCATTATTCAGTTTGTTGTTTTTGAGCATATTCATAACCTTCGTCACTTAATATAGCGATATATTTTCTTCCCTCATTAGTATAAGCCTTAAATGTTCTTTTAGGATTCGCAACATCATGCTTAATAATTAAATCCATTTCCTCAGATAATTTAATTGTATTTTTAAATCTGTCTTTAACAACCCCAGGTTTTTTAGAAAACTTATTATCAAATTTATATTTTTCAGGAAGCTTACTTATTTTTTCTTTCAACTTATCTATTTCCAAAGAATCCTCCATTGGTTGATAATTACCAATAATTGAATCTCGATAATGAACTATATCAAATTCACCCTCTCCTCTAAAATATGCAATTGTTGCATTTGATAAACAAAGCCAATCCGCTTTATATTCTTTTTTCTTTCTTAGAGGATTTAAAATATCTCTTTTTACTGCATTATAAGCTGTCAATGTATTTTTTTCATCGTCTCTAACTTCCTCTAATTCAAGAAAGTTTTTTGTCCAATAGCTAGCTTTTGTTGTATTAGAATCAAAAGTAACAAGTTTTGTAATTTCATTATCTTCTCCATTGTTACTGACATTAGCAATAAAAGCCTTAAAAATTTTCTTTTTAGTAGGTAGCCCACTACTTAGATTACCTGTGAGTTCTTCAATAAACTCATTATAATCGGCTTTTGAGATTACAATTTTGTTTTCAAATTCTGTCATTTGCACATAAGAAATAATCAACATTCCTTTTTGAATTGGATATTTTAAATGTGCTCTTTTCTCCTGAGCTGTCGTTTCTTTTTGTAATAACCGATTGGCTATATTTCTACTAGTGATGTCTCTTTCTTCACCATTTATAAATTGATCCAAGTATGTTTTCATTGTTAAAGAACTTTCTTCAAAGAGATACTCTCTATCTCCCTCATCATCTGATACATTTTGCAGCAACTCCATGATATAAGTGTTTACGTTATCATTTTCAGCAAACTCTTGTAATGATACTTCTTGTTCTACTATATCTACTTTGAACAAACGATGATATATGATTTCCATAATTCAGATTATTAGTTTTAAATATATTTTAGATTGTAGTGATTTTTAATCTTTTAATAGATATGTAAGCTGAAGAATCGAGAAATTGCACTCTTTTGCAAATTTTGGTTTGTGGGTCGGATTGTGCGATTTGCAAATGTGTGCAATGTGCGTGGGCTTCCCCAACTGTCCCGAAGGGCAGAAGCGGGCGGGCAAAAACTAATTTTTTCTTGCACCAACCTTCAATCAAAGAGCTAATATTTCCTATTCGTTTTTTCAATTTTTATAATCAGGTTTCAATGTTGCAGTTTCGTTCTTTTCACTTGCAGCTAACGTTTTGAATATGGTGCGTTTGGCATTCTGAAACACCAATTTTTCAATTTACAACTATGTTCTTTCATTGATATAATCTTCATATTTAGCACTATCTGCCAAATGCACTATATTTTTTGTTAGGTGTTGTTGTTTCTTTATTATTTCAGTTTTGGGTGTATTTTTACTATGTCTTTTATCAAATATTCTAATGGCTCTCTTTTATCTTTCGGAATTTTTCTATTATCTGCATTGATTACAATAACCATATTTAATTCAGGAATTATATTTATTATTTGTCCACCATTTCCAGGAATACACCAAGAATTAAAACCGTACTCTGTTTTTACCATTCTCCATTGATAACAACCATAAACAGGATTATGGATTTCAATATACGGACTAAATGTTTCTTCTATCCATTTTTCAGATACAATTTCTTTATCATTCCATTTGCCTTTATTAAAGTGCAAAAACCCATATTTTGCTATGTCTCTCGACTTTAAAAGTAATCCTCCACCGCTATCATAAACACCGTTTTTCTTACCCCACTTATATTCTTTTATTCCAATTGGCTCGAATAAATATTTCTCTGCAAATTCTGCAATATTTTGTCCTGTTGCTTTCTTAATAATCTCACTTAAAACAATATTATTTGGTCCGCTGTAAACATATTTTGTTCCGGGTATAGTATCCATTTCCAATGTTATAGCAGATTTTAACCAATCTTCCGTTTTGTCAAATATTACTCCCATATTATTAGGGTCAGAAACAGGTAAAGAATGTTCATCCCATTTAAAACCAGATGTCATAGTCAACAAATCTTTAATAGTTATTTTATTTTTCAAAGTGTCTTTTTCAAGATATTTATATTCGGGGAAAAAATCCAACATTCTTTGGTCAACGCTTTTAATATACCCTTGTTCTATCGCTACACCAATCAATAACGAATTGAAACTTTTTGTATTCGAAGCTAAAATATGAAGCTTATCTTTTTTCCAATCATTATAATATTGCTCTATTACCAAGTCGCTATTTTCTATTACTAGTAAACTATGTATATTTCCATACTTACCATTACAAATGTCTTGATTTAATTTATTGAATACTACCGTATCTAATTTGTGTTCTTTAAGTGTAGATACATTCAATCCGTCATTTATGTCAATTGGTTTCTGATAGGAACAATCATTTTTTGTATTACAACCTATGAAACTTAAAATTATTAAAATTCCGATTATCTTTTTCATATTATTTTGTTTTATTGTTCAATGATACTTGAAGTGATGAAGATATTTTTTCTGCTCTTTTGAAAATATAATCTTTTTCTCCTGACATAAGTTCAATCTTTCTATCAGGTAAAGTCAAAAAGAGTTTGTAAACAACATTAGTTTCGGTTCTGGTAATAGAAAGAACACTCATTGCTTGTGTTTCCTTTGTTTTTATAATTTGAAGATTAACTATTGTCTTTATACTTTCCCATTCCCCTTTCTTAATTGCAAAAAAACCAATATATTTTTTTAATCTTCTATTGTCAGTATCTATTATTATCCCCGATTTTATAAAAAGAAATAACAATGATATTATGAAAAACAATATTCCTTTCCAGTCTAAAACAACCATTCTCCAAATACCGATACCAAACAACATTATTCCTAAATAAATAAAATTTGGTGGAAGTTTGCCTGTTTTGTAATTCAATATCATTTTTCAATTATTTAAAGTATGTTCAATGTGCAGTTGGTTTTTCTTCAATAACACCTAACGTAAAAGTGTTTTATCCTTTAGTTTGTCGAAGTTAACAAAAAAAACAGAATGTCGGTTTAACTACATTCTATTTTCAGATAAGGATACTGAC
>JADGFH010000380.1 GCA_016743925.1 Labilibaculum sp. | reverse complement strand
GGCAAAGGGATTCCCCAAACAGAACTCAAGCGCATATTCGATAGGTTTTATCAGGTTGACAGTACTTTAAATCGATCAACAGGAGGATCTGGTATTGGTCTGGCTCTTACAAAACGAATTGTAGAACTTCATAACGGAATCATTTCGGTTAAGAGTCACAGAGATGTCGAGACAGTTTTCTCTATCGATCTCTTATTGGGAAGAGAACATTTCTCTGAAGATCAAATTGCTCAGGATTTTATATTTGATGCCCCTTGTGAAGACGTTATTAGCTTGGAGCAGGAGATTCAAACTGGTAAGCGAGAGGTCACAAAAACAAAAGGAGAAAAAAAGACACTCTTGATTGTAGAAGATCAGGAAGATATTAATAATTACATCGCAGATCTCTTTCAGGAGGACTATAATGTGATACAAAAATTTGATGGTATTGGAGGTTATGCAAATTGTATGCAAACTTTACCTGATTTGATTATTTCAGATGTGATGATGCCGGGGATGGATGGATTTGAATTATGCGAGAAAGTGAAAAAACAAGAACGTACGGCTCACATTCCAGTAGTATTATTAACTGCAAAAACTGCTGATCAGTTTAAAATTAAAGGAATTACTACTGGAGCCGATGCTTACATAACCAAACCTTTTAACACTGAGGAATTATTAGTTCAGGTACAGACTTTGCTTAAAAGTAGAAAAATATTAAAAAACACCTTCAGTAAAAAGGTGACTTTGGAACCTACTGATATTGAGATTTCTTCTTATGAAGAAGAATTCTTGAATCAGGCGGTGAAAATTGTGGAAGATCATATGCATGATCATGATTTTGGTGCAGAAGTTCTTGCTTCATCTCTAAATATGAGTACCTCCACTTTGTATCGTAAACTAAAACTCTTGTCATCCATGTCGACAAATGTTTTTATCAGGTCGATTCGATTGAAAAGGGCCGCTCAATTATTAGCTGATCCACATAAAACGATTGCGGAAATTTCAGTTCAGATTGGAATAGCAGACTTGAAATATTTTCGAAAATGTTTTAGAGACATGTACGGGAGTTCCCCATCGAAATATAGACAAGATATTGATAGTTAGCGTTTAAGTTATGTATTGTGAAGGATTAAGCCTTCCATTATGCAATAAATACCCCTGCAATAAATGCTTGATTTACCCCTTTTTATTGCCGTAATAGATTCTAAAAATGGAATGATTTCGGCCAACTTGCCAATAGAAATTATTTGTAAGAGAAATGAGTAAATCAAATTTTTTGAAAGGGCAGAAAAGCGAATCAAGGAGTCTTAAAGTGTTAAACTTTGTGGCTATTGTCCTACTTGTCGCAATTCTGTGTGTAATATTTATTGCTATTTTAATCTAATTACTAGTTATGAAAAGAATTATGCAAAAACTTAGTCTTCTTATCGTGATGCTGTTATTAATTGTTGGGGCAGCGAACGCGCAACAATTAACAGTAAGCGGTAAGGTTACGGATCATTCCGGTTTGAGTATACCCGGAGTAAACATTGTGGTCAAAGGCACCACTAATGGTACAGTTACCGATATCGACGGTAATTATTCCATTAAAGCAGAAAACAAGAATGTTTTGGTATTTAGCTTCATCGGTTTCACCAATCAGGAATTTATTGTAGGAAGTAATCCTATTATAGATGCAGTGATGGTTGAAGAGTCAATTGGAATGAATGAAGTTGTAGTTGTTGGATATGGCACTCAAAAGAAAGCCAATTTAACGGGTGCCGTTTCGTCTGTTGATTTTGGCAATCTTGAAACTCGACCGGCAGCTAACACAGCATCACTATTGCAAGGGCAAATGAGTGGTGTGACCGTGAGTAATTTCAGTAATCAGCCTGGTGAAGATAATCCACAGATTCGTATTCGTGGTATTGGAACTTTGAATGCAGGGCAGGAACCATTGGTAATTGTTGATGGTGTTGAGTCTTCATTAAGTCAAATACCAGCTGCTGATATCGAAAGTCTCTCAGTTTTAAAGGATGCTGCTTCAGCTGCGATCTATGGAGTTCGTGCTGCAAATGGCGTTATTGTTGTTACTACCAAACAAGGAAAAAGCGGAAAGCCAAAAGTAAGCCTACGTCAGACGTTTGCATGGCAACAAGCTCTTGTAGAGCCAAATTTTGTTGATTCATGGGATTATGCCACTATTCAGAATCTGGATTTAACAGAACAAGGACAGGATGCACTTTATACTGAAGAACAAATTCAGATGATGAGAGATGGGACAGATCCTGATCGTTGGGCCAATACAAATTGGTTTAACGAAATGTACAGAACAGCACCAATGAATACAACCTATTTATCGGTAAGCGGTTCAAAGGAAAATGTTCGTTACATGTTTTCAGGGGAATTTCTTGATCAGGACGGTACCATGATTAATACGGGTCAGAAAAGATATAATTTCAGATCAAATATTAGTGTTGATCTTTCAGATCGTGTAACAATTGGATTGAATCTTTCTGGAAATAAAAGAGATATTAAGGAAACTTTGAATAGTGCGAGTTCATCTAATGGGGATCAGGATTTAAACTACATAATTCGTCGTTTTGCAAATCCAACAATTCCAATTAAATATTCAAATGGAAACTGGGGCCAGGTTAATGGTCTTTACTATTTACCTGGCAGTACAGTTGGAGGGATTAAAAATCCTGTAGAATTGGCTAACAGAGGAGAGAATACCAAAGAGAAATACAACTTTACAGGAAAGATTTTCGCAGATGTAGAGATTCTGAAAAACCTGCATTTTAAGCCAAATTTTTCATATGTGTATAATTCATCCTTGCTTTCGAAATTTACACCAACCTACGAAACTTACGATGTTGATGGAAGTATTATTAATGAAAATGTGCATAATAAGCTAATCAACAACAATCAGACTACAAAAAGATATCAGATTGAGAACCTGCTAACTTATAATGTAACGCTTAATGAAAATCATAAAATTGGAGTATTAGCAGGACAATCTTCAAGATTGTTTAGACTTGACTTTTTTGAGGCATCTGTGGAAGATTTTCCTAATAATAATATTCATGAATTGAGTGGAGGAATCAATAATAAAGATGTAAGTGGATCAGCCAGAGAGTTGGCCTTGAACTCTTTCTTCGGAAGAGTTAATTACAACTTTGCAGATAAATACCTTATTGAAGCGAATTACCGTTACGATGGAACCTCTCGCATGAGTTCGGACAATCGCTGGGGTGGATTCCCATCAGTTTCTGCAGGTTGGGTTGCAAGTAATGAGAATTTTTTATCTGATTTTGGGCCGGTTTCTTTCTTAAAAGTAAGGGGAAGTTGGGGACAATTAGGTAATGAAAATATTGGAGGCAGTAATTTTTATCCTTATTCGCAAACAATTGGAACAGGACAAAACTACTTATGGGGTAATAACATTGCACCTGGTGTTGCTGTTACTAGTTTGGCGAATTCGAATCTTACATGGGAAACAACAACTATTACTGATATTGGAGTAGACATAAATTTGTTCAAAAACAAAATTCAAATTGTTGCCGATTGGTTTAATAAAACAAGTTCAGATATTCTAGTTCGTTTACCTATCCCATCTACTCTGGGGAATGTATCTGCTCCTTTCCAAAATGTTGGAGAAGTGAAAAATACAGGTTGGGAAATTGATGTGAAAATGAATGAAACATTTGGAGACTTCAACGTATTTGGTGGTTTCAACCTAACCCACGTAAAGAATGAAGTGACAAATTATGGTGGATTAGAATCCATTAGCAATAATGCGATCACCAAAGAAGGAGAAGCTATTTCATCATATTATGCATTTATTGCAGATGGATATTATCA
Source organism: Labilibaculum sp. (assembly GCA_016743925.1). GTDB lineage: Bacteria > Bacteroidota > Bacteroidia > Bacteroidales > Marinifilaceae > Labilibaculum. The sequence continues at coordinate 2,213 of JADGFH010000380.1, read as the reverse complement.
GTCGCAAGAAGAGTTAGATAATGCACCTACGCAATTTGGGAAACCATTACGCCTAGGGGATGTAAAATATCGTGATATTAGTGGCCCAGATGGGACTCCTGATGGTAAAATTTCTGCTGATTACGATCGTACTATTATTGGTAACAAATTTCCTAAATTACAATATTCGTTTAATCTGGGTGCAAGCTATAAAGGATTTGACGTATATGCATTCTTTCAGGGAATTTCAGGAATAGACCGTTACTATTGGTACAATACTGAAGCCAGTGGAACATTTACGGATATAGCTTTGGATTATTGGACAGAGGAAAATTCTAATGCTCCAACTCCTAGATGGGGTAACCTTGCTAATAACACAAAATATTCAACATTCTGGTTGAAAGATGCTTCCTATTTACGTTTGAAAAATCTTGAAATTGGTTATACTATACCATCAGAACTAACTAAAAAAGTGCATGTTGAAAATGCACGCATCTATTTCTCAGGTATAAATTTATGGACAAAGACTGATGTAGATGATTATGATCCAGAAAAACTTACTGGTGATGATCGTAACAGAGATTATCCACAATCCAAAATTTATTCTCTTGGTATAAATGTCACTTTCTAATCAAAAAATTGTAAATATTATGAACAGAATATATTCAATACTATTTTTAGTAATGATTTTTTTGGCTGGATGCTCGGATGAGTATCTTGATCGAAATTCGTTAACCGCATTGGCGGATGAAAATTTTTGGACGACACAGGCAGATGCAGAAATGGCCTTGGCTGGATGCTACTCAAATTTACAAAGTGCAAATATTTATGATTCGGATCCTTGGGCTGGAGGTACAGTGCGTTGGGATTTTATGACTGATGATGGTTGGGTTCGTTGGGGCTGGATGCAAGGAGGAGCAATGTCTCGAGGCGAGCATTCGACAACAGATGGACTTGTGACTAATTTTTGGCAGAAGTGCTATCAGGCGATTGTAAGATGTAATCGTGTTATAGAAACAGTACCAACTCTAGAGGCTAGCGTTATTTCCGAAACTACTGCAAAACAGATTATAGCAGAAGCTAAATTTATCAGAGCTTTGGTTTATAACCTAATGAGTATGACCTTTGAAAATGCACCATTAATTACTAAACTTCAAACTGTAGAAGAGGCTGCAACTCCTGTTTCACAAAAATCCGAAATTGTTAATTTTATCTTAACAGATATGGAAGCATGTGTTGAGGATATGGCAATGCCAAGTGATACAGAATGGGGTAGAGCAACAAAAGGAGCTGGTTATGCATTACTTGCAAGAATCAATTTGTATAATGAGAATTGGACAGAAGCTGCAAGTTGGTCACAAAAAGTAATTGATTTGGGTTATTCTTTATATCCTAATTTCCACGGTCTTTTCCAAAATGCTAATGAAATTAACGACGAGGTGATTTTCCCTGTTCGTTTTATGAGAGGTCCAGATGAAGATGGTGCTAATTTTGCTGGTTACTGGGGTACTGCTTTAAAAAATTACGAGGAAGTGCTACCTAATCTTGCAAACGAGTATTACTGTGTTGATGGTAAAACTATTACTGAATCTGCTTTATACAATTCTGCAGTGCCATCAGAGAATAGAGATCCACGCTTTGATGCTTCGATTGTAAGTAATGGTTCGGTATGGAGAGGAGTTCCTTTTAATACCTTCAAAAAAACAAGGACAGGTTATGCTCAACGTAAATACATTGAGGAAGATAATAGTGAGAATCACTTTGATGCAGAAGAAGATTTCTATGTATTCCGATTGGGAGAAGTTCTGTTGATGAGGGCTGAAGCTCTCGCTGAAAGTGGTGCTGCAGCATCTGAAGTATTTGGTTTAATCAATCAGTTACGTGATCGCGAAAGTGTACAAATGCCACATGTTGACCAAGACGAAGTAGATAATAACTTTGGTGGTAGCTTAGTTGATATGGTTCGTCATGAACGTAGAATTGAAACAGCTTTTGAGGGACTTCGTTATGTTGATTTGAAAAGATGGGGAATTCTTAAAGAGCGTGCCATTGATTATTATATGGCAAACGAAAGAGCTAATAATAGCAAATTAAGCGATAGATTATGGTTAGGCCCCCAACAACTAATATGGCCAATTCCTCAGTCGGAAATAGATGTGAATTCTGAATTAGAACAACATTCCGTTTGGCAATAATTTTATGTGAATAATAAAGTTTGGAGAATATTTCTGAGG
>JADGFH010001117.1 GCA_016743925.1 Labilibaculum sp. | reverse complement strand
AGACAGTGCTAAAGAAGAGGGGGTTTCGCGAGAGGGGAAGGTGATTGTTGAAGGGTTTTTGAATCGCTATGTTAATTCTGATCTTCAAGTTGAATATTTACGATTATTTGAGAATTATTCTGAATTCTATCGTCGAGAGATGGAGTATCAGACATCTGTTCATGCCCAGCAGGCAAATATACTTTCCTTAACAGAAGCATCTAAAGTTTGTTCTAAAATTAAAGTAGAACTTGTTCAGGAGGAACGATTAATTGTTTTGATGCGATTGTTGGAATTTGTTTATGAGGATAAATTGGTAAGTGAAAATGAATTTGAATTCATTAGTATCGTTGCCGAAAACTTTAAAATACCGCGATCAGAATTTATTAATTGCCTTGCCTTTGTTTGGGGCGATACGCTCGATGAGTATGACAAAAGTAAGTTTTTGATAATCGATAATAAGGTTACTGAATGGTCCGAGAATTTGTCATGGTTCATGAAAAAGGATGTCAAGAAGAAGGAGAATGACTTCAAACATCTTTTTTGTGAAAATTTGTATGGTCGAATCATTGTAATGTTTGCACAAAGTGTGAATTTACTGGTTTTTAAATACGAGGGTGAGCTTAATTTATATTTGGAAGGAAATAAAGTTAAGCCAGATAGAACCTATCAATTAAGCAATGGTTCAATTATTAAAGGACCCAATATCAAGTCGATTTATTTTACGGATATTGCAGGTCAATTTCTAAAAGAAGAATCTCAGGAGAAAATAATATTCTCTGCTAAGGATATCGAATTTAAATTTCGAAACTCAAATAATGGAATCCATAAGTTTAATATCTCTGAGGAAAGTGGTCAGTTAATTGGAATTATGGGAGGTAGTGGAGTTGGGAAGTCAACTTTGTTAAATGTTTTGAATGGAAATTTAACTCCCAATAGTGGTGAGATAAGGATAAATGATTTTGATATCCACAGAAATAAACTTTCCGTACAAGGTCTAATAGGGTTTGTTCCTCAGGATGATTTGTTGATTGAGGAGCTTTCTGTATTTCAAAATCTGTATTATAATGCAAAACTTTGTTTTAAAGATTATAGTGAGATTCAAATTTTAAAAAAGGTTTTGAAGATTCTTCAGGATCTAGATTTGTATGAAGTTCGAGATCTGAAAGTTGGAAACCCATTGAATAAATTTATTAGTGGGGGACAGCGAAAAAGAATTAATATAGGTTTGGAGCTCATGCGAGAGCCAGCTATTTTATTAGTTGACGAGCCTACTTCGGGATTATCTTCAACTGACTCTGAAATGGTAATGAATTTGCTAAAGAGCCAAACTTTAAAAGGAAAGCTGGTAGTCGCAAACATTCATCAACCTTCATCGGATATTTACAAAATGTTTGATAAACTTTGGATTTTGGATCGAGGAGGTTATCCGATTTACAACGGGAACCCAATTGATGCAATAGTTTATTTCAAAACACAGAATTCGCAAGTGAATGCTTCAGAGAGTGAGTGCGTAACTTGTGGTAATGTGAATCCGGAACAAATTCTTCAAATTATTGAGACCAAACTAATCGACGATCAAGGAAAACAGACTAGAGAAAGAAGAATACTTCCGGTTGAATGGTATGAAAAATACAAGGAAAATATTGAGGCGAACCATTTGCCATTGCGTGCCGATAAAAAATTACCACAAAGTGATTTTAAAATCCCTGGCAAGAT
>JADGFH010001116.1 GCA_016743925.1 Labilibaculum sp. | reverse complement strand
TTTTTAATCGATAGCGTATTCTCTTTACAAAAAGGAACACATTTAGCTGAAACGCTGCGTTTCTTCATATTTGAAGTACCTAAAGTACTTCTCCTTTTGGTTCTTATTATTTTTGGTGTTGGAATTATCAGAAGCTATTTCTCGCCAGAAAAAACAAGAAAAGTATTAGCCGGAAAATCCACATTTATGGGGAATATTCTAGCTTCTTTATTAGGCGTATTAACACCGTTTTGCTCTTGCTCTGCCATTCCTCTTTTTCTAGGATTTGTAGAAGCTGGTGTTCCATTAGGTGTTACTTTCAGTTTCCTAATTGCCGCGCCAATGGTAAATGAGATTGCCTTAATTATGCTCGTTGGATTATTTGGCTGGAAAACAGCTATAATTTACACGTTAACAGGTCTATTAATTGCAATCTTTGCAGGTTATTTAATTGGTGCATTAAAATTAGAAAAGTATGTTCAGTCTTGGGTTTTTGATGTTAAAACTGGGCAAGCTGGCGAGGATGAAACTAAAATGACCTTTTCTGGTAGAATTAAAGTTGGATACGAAACCGTAAAGGAAATCGTAGGTAAAATATGGATGTACATCGTAATTGGTGTTGCCATTGGAGCTGCTGCACACGGATATGTACCAGAAGATTTCATGGCAAGTTTAATGGGAAAATCTGTTTGGTATTCAGTTCCTCTTTCAATTTTAATTGGAATTCCAATGTATTCTAATGCGGCAGGTATCATTCCAATTGTAAGTGTACTCATCGAAAAAGGAGCCTCGCTCGGAACAGCTTTAGCTTTTATGATGTCGGTTATTGGTTTATCCTTGCCCGAAATCATCATTCTAAAAAAGGTTTTAAAAATGCCTTTGATATTGGCTTTTATAGGAATTGTTGCAGGAGGAATACTTATTGTCGGATTTATTTTTAATTTTATCTATTAAGGGATGAAAAAAAATCAATGACAGAAAGCAACACATATCAAAATACTTCAAACCCTATCGTACTATTCGATGGGGTTTGTAATTTGTGCAATACTTCTGTTCGATTTCTACTCGCGTACAATCGAAAAGAAAATCTTCATTTTGCATCTCTTCAATCTAATTTTGCAAAAGAACTGCTTGCAAAGTATAATTTACCCAAAACAGATCTAGATACAGTTGTTTTTATAGAGGACCAAAAAATTAGTACGCAAAGCACTGCAGCCTTCGAAATTTCTAAACATCTAATCTATCCTTGGCGAGCAATCGAACATTTTAAACACCTCCCAAAATCAATTACAGACTGGTTTTATAAAATCATCTCTAAGAATCGTTACAACTGGTTTGGTCGTAAAAATGAATGTATGGTTCCAAAAGCAGAATGGAAACATCGTTTTCACGGATAAGCATAAAAAAACCGGAAGCCTTTCGGATTCCGGTTCTATATATTTTTCAGTAAGAATTAGTCTCCAAATGAAATACCAACTCCTTTTGCTGTTTGAACCAAATTAGCTTTTGGATCAACAAGGTTTTGCTTTCCAATAGCCTCAGGAAGAGGAACACCAACAACTTCAGGATGACGGTATGCAACCATTTCTCCGAATTTACCTTCCAATACCATTTCGAATGCTTTAACACCGAACTGAGTTGCTAATACACGATCGTAAGCAACAGGAATACCACCACGTTGTAAGTGACCCAAAACAGTAGTACGAATATCAGCTTCAAC
>JADGFH010000379.1 GCA_016743925.1 Labilibaculum sp. | reverse complement strand
GTATAACGGTGACCCGCAATAATATATGCTTCATCCTTTGTAGCATCATGAGCTACAACATCAAGAACCCATTTGAATTCTTCTTTGTCTGGATTCGATCTGTAATCAACAGGAACTGCCGCACTTTTAAAAGTAACACTTCCACTATATAAAACGATACTAACATTTAAACTATCAGTAATATTTTTATCAAGTGTAGTGGCTCCATCTTTAATTATCTTTCCTTCTACAATTGCAGCTCTAATATAATCACGAGACACAACTGTAATAGTATCCAATTTAAGAGGTTTATCCTCTGGAACTACAATTGCCTTTTCATTATTAGTTAAATCAGCAAAAGCTACAGACTTAGACTTAAAACTACTTGGAGTACCATCAAAAAAGAATTTACTTCTCATTTCGAAAACTTTATCATGATCGTCAATCCAAAGTTCATTAGCAACATCAGCAGATGTATTATAAAATTCCAACTTATGCTCATTGTCATAATCAGCAACAAGAGTGCCATCAAGATTTGAAACTTGATAAAGGTAAGTACCAGAATAATCTAGTACAGCACTATCCCAATCTTCAAGCTCGGTATCATCACAAGAAACCAGAGAAAGAGAAATACATGCTCCTATTAAATACAAAAATATATTTTTCATTTGTTTATTTAATTTAAGTTAAGTAATAAGAAACAATTACAGTTTCTTCCAAGTTCTACTACTCCATGGACTACCATCTCTACTGATATTAAATTTAAAAACGTTATCAGCAGAAATTGTTCCTGTTGCTGTAAGTGCATAACCAAATAGGTCGGTCATAGGTACTAAAGCAATTTCGCCAGCTCTTACATAAACAAACCTAATAGGCATTGTGTATTGAGCACCATAAGTTTTTTCATATCCGTAAATACTACCCATGTCATAATAACCTGCGTCTTTTTTCTTTACAGGTACATCGAAAATAACAAAAGAACCATGAACTAGTTCGTATTGTCCTGATAAGTTAACCGCAGATTGATCTACTTCATCCGTCACAATAACGTACCTAGAAACACTTCCATCGAACCCATCAACATTTGTAGCACTATATTTAACCTCGTAAATACCAGGAACGCTCGAATCAACAACATCTCCCGATGTTACAACATCAAGTTCGTTTTCACCTTCCATAGCAACTACTCCAGGTTCAGTATAAGCTGTACCCATTTCATGTCTGTAGAATTCACCACCTTCTAGAGTGAAATCTGGGAAGTATGTAATCCTTGAGATATCCTCAGTCTCCTTATCATCACACGCAGAAAACAAGGTGATGATAGCAAGCAATGATATATATAATATTTTTTTCATTTTATAAATTTTTATTGTAAAAGCTGGACATATCTTAAACAATTAATCAATGTCCATTATCTATAAATTACAATTATTATTCAGCTTTTTTATTCCACCAAACTTTCTGTAATAAATCTTGCTTCTGTGCAGGAGCATTTGAATTACGAGTCATTATTTGATCAGGATAAATAGGAGAAGCAGGTAATTTTGCATTTGTTTTACCTCTTCCTTCTACTGCAATAGTTAATTCTCCAAGAAAGTCATTACGTAAAATTGTGTCAGCAGCAACACGGTCTTTACGAATATCGATAGTGTTAACAGCAGGATACTTGGTTCTATTTCTTTCTAGGAATGACTCAATGTGCTGATAGTTAGCATTTGCCACCCATTTCTGCATAGCAATTTGCTTAATTCCTTCTTCTGGAGTTCCACCAGCCCAAGCTGCATAACCCGTAGTTACAATATCAGTAGCAGCAATGCCATGTTGACTTAAAGAAGCTAGAACTGCAATGTCATAAAACTCTTTAGCCTTAGCGTTATTACCCGCACGAGCATAAACTTCAGCGATATAGAAATTAACTTCCCAAGTTGACATGATTACAAGATCTTGTGTTGCCGAAAATACAGCTTGACTGTAATCTTCGTCTTCATCAAGCGTTCCATTTTCATCAGAATCTTCTTTAGATGCAAAATCACCAAAGAATCCACCTAAATGATATCCTCCAGACATTTCAAAAAGAACATCAAGACGTGGATCAACATTCACTTGCAGATAATCTAAGAAGTTCTTAGAAGCAATTACGTTTGAACTTAAGTAATCAGCTCCACCTTCTTCGAATTCTCTCATAGGGTGACGTTTTCCTTCTTCACCATCAGACCATGTAGAACCGCTGATTCCTGCATTGTTCTTAATAAAATTAGCTGATTCGATAAAAGAAACAAGAGCAGCATTATTATAAGATGAAGTTTCAGAAAGACGAATCATCAATTTCAACTTAAGCGAGTTTGCAAAAAGTTTCCATTGATCTAAATCTCCACCATAAATAAAGTCATATGATCCTGGTAAAGTGGCATCAGAAACATTCAATGCGATTAAAGCATCAACTCTTGCAAGTAAATCTGCATAGATTGCGCTTCCTTCATCAAATTTAGGTGATACAATTCCTTCATCTCCTTTTAGAGCTTCAAAATAAGGAACATCTCCCCAAACATCAGTTATTGTTTGCCATGTGAAAATTGACAAAGCTTCAGCAGCATAATATACACCAGTATTATTATTTTCCGTTGCTATAGCTTTCATTCTTTTACAATCTAAAAGAACGCCAGCAGTTAAATCTTGATACGCATCACCAAAATCATTTGGCTGATATTCGCATAAAGTTTTAAATTGAGATGCATCAAATGCTTGAGTCCAGTATTCAGACCAAAAGCCACCGCCAAAACCAAAATCCCAGCCCATCATATTATTAGCCAAATTTAATTCTGCTGCAGGCAAAACTACCTTTGCTACCGGAATGTCGCGCAATACATCCGGATCCTCATTTATATCTAAATAATTATCACAGCCCCAGCCAAATACTGACAAAAAGGCAAGTGAAATAGCTATTATTTTATATTTCATAATTGTTTTTTGTTACAAAGTAAAAGTTAAACCAAAAGTGTAAAATTCATTACTTGGACCAGCACCAAACTCACCAAATTTTGCTCCTATATCATTTCCGAAAGTAGTTGTTTCAGGATCGATATAAGAATTTTCATTTGGAGTCCACAATAAGATATTACTAGCGCTTAATGATAAGCTCAACGAGTTAACGTGTAATTTATTGCAGAAAGTCTTAGGTAATGCATAAGATAAATTTACATTTCTAAGTTTTAAATAAGAACGATCGATAATAGCATCTTCATCACCATCGAATCCACCGCCATCACCATAAAATTTATGCAGGCCAGTAGGATCTACAGGAGTTGTATTTTCAATCCATCCACCTTCTCCATCAGAAACAACAGAATTAGGTACCAAGAAAGTTTTTCTATCATTCAATACAGATTCAGGAGAAGCACCTGTCCAATGCAAGTAGTCTTTTGTATAGGAATATATATATCCACCATAACTAAAATCTAACGTTGTACCTAAGCTAAATCCTTTATAAGTAAAAGTGTTGGTTAAACCCATTCTGAAATCAGCATCAACATCTTTCCCGATAAATTCAGTTTCAGTTGTAGGTTGTGGGTTACCACTACCATCAACCACAGTACTCATAACACCGTTAAAATCTACTTTCTTAACAGAAGCTATTTTGAATTGCCCCATAGATTTTCCTTCCACAGCAACGATTGAAGCACCTCCAAAACCGTCAAGAAATACCTCATCAACATCTAAAGATTCAATAGTGTTTTCATTAAATGAAATATTATATGCTACATCCCATGAAAAATCTTTTGATTTAATCGGTGTAAAATTCATCGCAAATTCAACTCCTTCATTTCGAACATCACCTAAATTAGCAACCTGAGTTGTATAACCTGATGATGGATCTTTAGGTAGATTTGCAATCAATCCTTCAGTTAAACGATTATAATAAGAAACATCGAAACCTAAACGGTTATTGAAGAATTGAGCCTCAAATCCCATTTCAAATTCCTTTGTTAACTCATTTTTCAAATCAGGATTACCTAAACGATTCGAAGCAGAATATGAATTAACTCCACCAATAGGGAAAGTCAAATCATCAATATCTGGGTAACCAGGATTGTTTGAAGCAGCAGATACGTAACGATCATAAACTGCATAAGGGGCAGCATCATTACCAGTCATTCCATAAGCGGCTCTAATTTTCGCAGAGTTTAAGATACCAGTATCGATATCATTGTACTTTAAGAATTCACTAATTAGGAAACTTCCAGTAATACCAGGATAAAAATAATCATTTTGCCCAAGTGGTAAAGTTGAAGACCAGTCATTACGTGCAGTTAATGTAACGTACGCATAGTTTCTATAACTTAAATCAACATTAGCATAAGCACCAATCAAACGACGTTTTGAATGCGAATGAGCAGAAACAGATGGTGAAAAACTATTACCTAAATTATAAAAACCTGGAATATCAATAGAATTAATACTTCCCGATAGGTAAGTAGTACTTCTTTCATTAACATTTAAACCAGCAATAGCATTTAATGTAAAATCTTCACTGATATTTTTCTTATAACTCATCATCACATCGTGATTAACCTGAGTTCTTTCAGTTCTTGACTCTCTAAATTTACCTGTATTTGCAGGACCTGACTCATTTGGAGCACCCGGTGTAAACGCAATAATAGCAGTATGAGTTTCGCCTAAAGCAACTTCATAGTCACCACCAAAACGGTAACTTAATCTCAAATCATCAGTAAAGTCATAATCCAATTGGAATTTACCAAAAAGCTTTTTCTTATTTTGTTCGGCAGCATCCTCGTTCAATACATAGTAAGGATTTACACCATATGGCGTAAAATAATTATCTAAATTATTGAATTTATTATTGTAATCCTTCATATCAACGATAGAAATATCGTTAGAACTTTCATAAAGAGATCTAAATACAGAAGTACCTTGACCTGAAGCAACTGCTTTTGTTTTTTCTGTACTGAAATTCACATTAGCACTTATCGTTAATTTTCCAGCTTTATGAGAACCTTTAGTTGCAATAGTATATCTGTCATAAGAGTCACTATTCGTTGGGATAACTCCGTCAACTGAATTTTGAGACAAAGACAATAGAAAGTTTGTAGAAGCATTACCTCCACTTAAAGAAACTGAATTTTTAAGATTCTTACCTACCTCATAAAAATCACGCGTTCTATCTTCTAAATAAACGTAAGGTTTAATTTGCTGGCTATTGTCAACTATATTTCCCCAAACTCTATCTTTTCCATCATAAGCAGGCCCCCAGTTACCATTCTCATCAAGAGCTCTTTCGCCGCTCCAACCTTGACCGAATTGCTTTTGAACTTCAGGAAGACGACCTACTCTAGAAAATGTAGTTGATCCACTATATGAAACACGTATCTTTCCATCAGTATCTTTACCTGACTTAGTCGTAATCATGATCACACCGTTAGCAGCACGAGAACCATATAATGCAGTTGCAGCAGCACCTTTCAATACTGTCATATCCTCAATATCATCAGCATTAATAGCATTGATACCAGAACCAAAGTCAACTTGTGAATTTAAAGCACTACCAGATTGGTTTTGTGCATTAGTAATAGGTACACCATCAACAATATAAAGAGGCTGGTTATTTCCAAAAGAGGAAGCACCACGAATCATTACGTTTTGAGTTGAACCTGGACCTGGAGCTGTTGCAATTTCAATACCTGCAACTTTACCTTGTAAAGCATTCATTGGATTAACAACTTGAGATTTTCCAATCTCGTCACCTCCTAAAGAGGTAGCAGCGTAGCCAAGAGCTTTTTTCTCACGAGTTACACCCATAGCAGTAACAACAATCTCATCCATACCTATAGATTCAGATTCCATTACAACATTAATTGTAGAAGAAGTGATTTCTAACTCTTGCATGGACATTCCAACAAAAGAAAAAATCAACACCTTACCATCTTCTGGAACATTTAAGGTGTAATTTCCATCGAAGTCAGTAGTAGTACCAATGGTAGTACCTTTAACAATTACGGAAACTCCCGGGATAGACAGCCCATCATCGGCTGAAGTAACCACCCCTGAAACCTCTCGACTTTGAGCAAGAACGCTCTGTAAT
>JADGFH010000378.1 GCA_016743925.1 Labilibaculum sp. | reverse complement strand
AGATATATCTGAGCGAAAGAGACAAGAACAAATACAGCAAGTTATATTGAATATTTCGAATGCCGTATTTTCTCAAAATACTTTATTTGAGTTTATACAATTTATTCGAAATCAATTATCTCCATTGATTGATACGACCAATTTTTTTGTAGCTCTTTATGATGAAGAAAAACAAATGTTTAGCTTGCCATTTCATGATGATGAATATGATGCGTTTGATACTTTTCCAAAGGGAAAAACGATTTCTGGCTGGGTGGTTGAAAATGCTAAACCACTGCTAGCTACAGCTAAGGATTTAGATGAGATGGAAGCGAAAGGTGAGGTGGAGTTGAAAGGTGAGCCATCTAAAATTTGGTTAGGAATGCCATTAAAAGGAAAAGAACAGGTAATTGGTGTTTTGGTAATACAGAGTTATTTAGATGAGAATATTGTTACCGAAAAAGATAAAGAGATGTTAGAGTTGGTTTCTCACCAAATAAGCATGTCGATTGAGAAAAAAAGAACAGAGCAAGAATTGCATATGGCATTAAAAAATGCTACGGAATCTGATCGTTTAAAATCTGTTTTTTTGGCCACCATGTCTCACGAGTTGCGCACTCCATTAAATGCAGTTATTGGTTTTTCTGAATTGGTAGATGACGAAACTTCAATTGATCTGGCAATTGAGTATTGTAAATTGATCAATCAAAGTGGACATAATCTTTTGAATATTGTCGAGGATCTCTTTGATATTAGTTTAATCCAATCTGGTGCAGTTAAAATTGCGCATCAAAAGTATCGTTTGGAACAAATTCTTCAAGAAATAGAAGTTGTAATTAGAATGGAACAACAAGTTCTAAACAAGCAACATATTGGTTTAAAGTTGATTTTGCCAAAATCACGTCAAGATCTTGTTTTTAGTACCGATCCTAATCGATTTAAGCAGATATTTTTGAATTTGTTAAAGAATGCCTTAAAATTCACAGATAAAGGATCAATTGAATTTGGTTTAGATGAACATGATTTAGAGTCAAATCTTCCTCTTAAATTTTATGTACAAGATACGGGAGTTGGCATTCCTGATGAAATGAAAGATAATATTTTTGGTATGTTTAGACAGGCTAATGAGAGCCTTTCTAGAACCTATAATGGAGTAGGAATTGGTTTGTCAATATCAAAGAGTTTAACCGAATTATTGAGTGGGAAAATATGGTTAGAATCTCAGGTCGATAAGGGATCTACCTTTTATTTTACACATCCTATCAACAATAAGTAGGAAGATGATCATTATTTTTTTTTGACCTCCAAATTGCTCAATATCAACTCTCATTTGATAATAATCATCTAATTATATCATTTCTTAATATCCATTAAGATTTTTTAACCATTTTTTTCCTGCAATTCATCAAACTATCTACTTGATAATAAAACATATTGCCTATTAAGATCGTATTTAAATAGACATAGATCGTTTTTATTCAGCTTTTAAACCTTCAGATATGACATTGCAAAAATACATCCGCGTAACCGGTAGGTGTTTGTTGTCACTTACCTTTATTTGTTTTAGTGTTTTACTAAGCAAAAGTCAAGAACAACCTCCAGATCAACTTCTTGAAGTAGCAGATTCATCAGTTAATATTCAAGAAATAGGACAGCAAAAGAAATTAAAGAAAAATGAAATACCCATTGGTTTATTCGCCTACAATAAGTGGGTGGATTTAAATGAAAACAATTTGGTAGAGCGCAACGAATTTTTTGGATTAGGTAAGGAATCTTTTTCGAAAGGTGAGCCGATAAGTGCATCTTTAAATGATCCTAATTTAAAGGATGGAGCAAAGTTAAAGCTAAGAATTTGGGATACCAGTGGTAACCTTATACGAACAATTAAAAAGCAATACGCTACAATACCAATATTTACATATTCTGGTTTTGATAGTTTTTTGCCCGTAGGAGATTATATTTTCACAATTAATCCTGAAGAATCAGGAACCACTTATCAAATTAGGTTCAACTTAAAAGAACCAAATGGGAATACATATGCTACAATTCGGAAAAAACTATTACCCGAAAATATGTACTTATTTAAGCAATGGATTGATGAGGATGGCGATATGAAATTGGATAGTGCCGAAGTTTTTGCATTAAATGAAAACAAATACAATGTTGGAGAAGTGGAATTTGAATTGGGCTTAAACCTTCCCTTAATTTCAAATCCAGTTGTTTTTCAAGTATGGAATTCAAATTACGAATTGATGAGTATGAATATATCAAACCTAGATAGTTTGCAACATTATACTATGAATGCAGATACTTTAAATAGGAGTAATGAGTTTTTAAAAGTATTGGCCAATGCTTCTGTAGGAGAATATTTTATAACTGCTTCAGTTGTTGGTGAAGAATTAAAGCAATACAAGACAATTCTGCAAATTATTGATTCGACAAATAATGTCTCGGCAGAAATAGAAGGTGATAGTAAATCCATAACTGTTGTTGATCCTGTGGAAAAAGTAGATGAAAATATTGATTTACAAGTTGTGGAAGAAGAGGAGCTGAATGAAGCGAAAATGAAAATGGGAACTTTGGTTGATGTGGACAATCTAGCTCCTGAATTTAAGAAAGGGCAGGAGGGATTTTTTCTGTTTTCGGGATTTATTGATTTAAATGAAAATAATATTCAAGATAGGGATGAATTTATTGGAGCTGATCAGGATTATTACTATTCTGAATCGGAAAATGTTTTTGTCCAATTTCATTTAAGACAATTCTTCAATAAGGATCTTGTTTTTCAGATATTTAATGATGCCGAGGAATTAGTTTTACAACAGAATGGAGTATATGGTGATTCACCGTTTGTATTTAAGGTGTCAATGCCTGACGAACCTTTGCTTTCTGGAGAATATACTTTAATAATGAAGCCTACAAGTTCTGAGATCAATTATCGTCTTAACTTAATTATAAAATAAAAAAATCCCATCATTAAATTTTAGTGATGGGATTTTACAAATTTATAAAAAACGTTCTATTGTTTAATTATTTTCTTACTCAGTTTCGAACCATCTTCCAATTCGAAAACAAGTAGATAGATTCCTTTTGTTAGACCATTCAAATTAAGTTCTAAGTTTTGATTAGGTGAATTCAAAGCTAATAATGCCTTGCCTGATAAGTCAAATAATTGTACTTTTTGTACTTGTTTCAAATTATCTAAATGAAGAATGTCATTAACAGGATTAGGATACAATCTTAACTCTTTATTTAGAATGTCGTTTATTCCCGTAGCTACTGTAATTTCGTTTGTATAGGAGCTATATACCTTGTCACCTTGTAAATTAGTTCTCGTTTGAGCAACTGGAATTACTGAAAAACGAATAAATAAACCTGCATCGTCATCAGTTAAATTATAAGTTCTATTGGTAGCACCTTCAATAGAAAGCTCATTTAGTCCAGTTTGACTTTCTGCTCGGTACCATTCAAAAATAGAAGTTCCTTCCTGATCACTTTCCTGATCACTGTATGTGTATTCGGCTGTTAAGACTTCACCTACATTTACAGATCCAGTTATTGTTACATTTTGTGCAACCGGAGGATTATCTACTGAAGTAATTTGATTGGTGTATGTACTGTAAATGGTTCTACCTGTTAACAATTGACCTGTTTGTGCAACCGGAGTTACCGAAAAGCGAATGAATTTATTTCTATCATCTGCCCCTAAGACGTATGTTTTGGTATCTGCGCCAGAAATAACAACTTCTTCATAAGCATTAGCACTACCGTTAGTTCCGTTTGCTCTGTGCCATTTGTAAATAGAAATTCCTTCGGCATCATTATCAACATCAGAATAATCATATGCAGCAGTAAGAGTTTGTTCTTCGGTGCTTGTTCCAGATATTATTACATTACTTGCTTCTGGAGCAGAAATAAATTCGGGTTTACTTAACTGTTTAGTGGTGTAAATACGATATTCTCCAGGTTTTAATTGGATCGGTTCATTTACATTGGTAACCTCTTTTTGATCGCCACTAAAATAATCGTACCATGTTCCTGTATTGCTAAATTCTGGATTAATTGTACCATCTACAACATCAAAATTACCAATGATCCGAACATCCATATCCGAATGGTTTATTTTAATTCTTTTTAATGCTGTTGATGTTTGAAGCGTAAAATCGCTTGATTCAAAAGCTACTTCCTCTTTTTTCAATTTAGCTAGAGCACTATAAATTTGATATAATCTTTTTCTATTTGGATTATTCTGATAATCCCAATGAATTGGTTTTCTTCCAACACGACCGTTTTCATCAATTGAAACGTCATATCCTAGTTCACCAAACTGCCAAATCATTTTAGGTCCAGGAATTGTTAGGTAAAAGGATGCAGCAGCTTCAATTCGAGACAAAGCAATGTTTAGATCTTTAGCAGAATAATCACCTGGTTTTTCACCAGATTTGTTACCGTATTCAAAATTTTTAAACATCAAGCGTTCCTCATCATGACTTTCCATATAACTGATAAGATTTGGAGCATTCCATCCTCGTTCTTTCCACGAGGTCCATCTCAAATCAGATTTACCACCTTCGTGCCAGCCCATAGTTGCTTCGTTATAGTTGCCATTTGCATTTCCCCACATTAAAAAACCATAATTTGCCAATTCTTTTTCTTCATCGTTATCTGATAAATGTTCGATTATGATAGGAGCATTTGTTTTTACTTCACGAATTTTATCAAACATTCTTTTAAGTATACTGATACGTTCCGCATCATAATCGCTTCCCCAGTTATCAGAACCGCTATTTGGATGATGCTTGTTCGAAAAACCTTTGGTAAAATCGAATCGAAAACCATCTATGTGATATTCTGTCATCCAATAACTATTTATCCGATCGACCAATTGTTGAGTTTGAGTTGAAGTGTGATCAAAATCGTATCCCCATTGTGCCAGATCATTTTCAAAGTTGTGATTAGTATTATACCAAGGATTATCGGCACTTGGTTTGCCAGCTTCAAAATACATTTGAACAAACGGAGATTGACTGAAGGAATGATTTAATACCATATCCATAAATACGGCTATTCCTCTACTGTGGCATTCGTTTATGAAAGTTTTGTAATCTTCTTTGGTTCCGTACGCTTTATCTGGAGCAAAATAAAAAGATGGATTGTACCCCCAAGAATCATTTCCTTCAAATTCGTTGAATGGCATTAATTCAATAGCATTAACACCTAATCGTTCTAAATAGTCAAGTGTATCGGTTACTGTTTTGATATTACCTGCCGCTGTAAAATCACGAACGTGTAGTTCATAAATTACTAAATCATTTTGGTTTGGTATGCTAAAACTATTATCGGTCCAATTAAAGGCAACTTGACCTGTTTGTAGTACACTGGCAATCTCAGAAGTCTTGCTACTTGGATATTCAATTAGGTTAGGATAGGTTGCTTCTGGAATATATTTATCGTTTGAAGGATCTAATAATTTATCTGCATAAGGATCTGCAATTTTTATTTTTCCATCAATAACATATTGAAATACATATTCTTTTCCTTCGGTAAGATTGTTAAGCGTAATCCAAAAATAATCACCATCTTTTTTCATTTGATAATTATTACTGAATTCCCAATTGTTAAAATCACCAATTACAAAAATATATTCTTTCTTTGGAGCATAAACTTGTAAACTAACTGAAGTGTTGGTGATATAATTAATTCCATCTACAAGATTTAATGGTTTTGTTTCAACCGGTGTTTCATCACGGAAGAGTATGTTAATGGTATCTCTTGCTTCTTCTGATCCTGAACTAGCAACTGCAATTAGTTGATGAGAACCAGCCGCATTAGGAGTATAAGAAAAATTTAATTGTGTAGATGTAGTAGAAGTCATGCTAACATCATCTATGAAAAGTTCTAATGATTCACTTGATTCGGAGTTGATCGTGATGAGTGCTGATGCTGTTTTTTCAAATACAGAATTGTTATCTGGCTTAGCGAATTCTACATTTAAACCACCTTCACTTACATCTACAAAAATATCTGTTCCTCCATCGGCTTTACCTTCTTTAGAGTTATCAGAACTACGAAATACAAAAGCTAATTTTTGGACTTTTTCTCCACCTGTTACTC
>JADGFH010001115.1 GCA_016743925.1 Labilibaculum sp. | reverse complement strand
CTTATTGTTGATTAATATTTGAATTTTTTCGGTTCCTAGCGAAGGATTAATTGATTCTAATATTCAATGATAATGTCGTAACTTTATTAGAATAAACAGATTGTGAGATGAAAACGAAGGTTTGTTTGCAATTACTACTTCTACTGATATTAATTAGTTTATGGTTTAATGCTAAGGCTCAAGAAATGAAATTTGAGAATATGCGAATAAATATGGTTGTTGATCAAATTGTTAAGAGAGGAATTAAAGATTCTTTGGTGATTCGAGCGATGGAAAATGTAGAAAGGCATTTATTTGTACCTAAGCGTTATAAAAAATATGCTTATCATGATCGACCTTTGCCTATAGGTGAGGGACAAACTATTTCTCAGCCATACATCGTTGGGTTTATGAGTGAGCATTTAAAGTTGAATTCAACTAGTCGCGTTTTGGAAATAGGAACGGGTTCTGGCTATCAGGCAGCGGTATTAGGGGAGATTTGTAAGGAAGTTTATTCCATTGAAATAGTAAAATCCTTGCAGGAAAGAGCCTCTTATTTATTGGATTCGTTGAATTATGAAAATGTATCTACCTTTTTAGCCGACGGCTATTTAGGATTGCCTACTTATGCACCATTTGATGCAATAATCGTTACCTGTTCTCCTTCAAATATTCCAAAAACACTGTTGGAACAGTTGGTTGAAGGTGGACGAATGATCATTCCAGTTGGCAACACTGATGTGGAAAAATTGGTTCTCTTAAAAAAACAAAATGGAAGAATTAGCAAACAAAACGTTCTGCCTGTGCGGTTTGTTCCAATGGTGGATAAAAGAGGTATTTCATATTAAACGCTATTTCTTCTTTTTGTAGATTCCTTCAAATTGGATACTCCAGTTTTTTCCTTTATCAATAGTTGATTCCCAGATTTGTTTCACATCACCATTGGGCAATTGTATCCAACTAATTTTATGAATGGAATTTTCTTCTCCCATATTAGAATCAGGATCACTCACCAACACCATTTTTTCGTTCTCAAAGAACCCTTTTAAAAGCAAATTACTACCATTCTTATCGACCCATATTTGTTGCCATTTTTTAATTTTAGAATTGTAGAAACTATTGCTAGTTCCAGTAAAGTTTTCTTTCTCAGAAACCCAGTTTTCTTGCAATACATTTCCATTTTGAAGTAATTGAACGGTGTTTTTACCAACTAATTCATCATTGGTATAAACTTCCCATTCTCCAAGCCAAAAATCAAATTGTCTTTGTGGAGAAAGGTTTTTGGTTTTCACATTTTCTTGAGAAAATGATACAAAATACAAAAGGATACAAAGCGGTAAGAGCAATCGTTTCATTGGGCAGTATTTTTGTTTTTTAATCAGCCAATATTAATCAATCTCTTCAAGATAGGTGAGGCAACGTTCCATTTTATGTTTTAATTCTTTAGCAAAAGGTTGTAGTTCTTCATTTTCAATTACATTAAAAGCAGCAGTAGGGTCCATTATAGAAATTTCTACATGTCCATTGTCTTGCTCAATAACAGTAACATTACATGGCATCATAATACCAATTTGATCTTCAACCTGAAGTGCTTTATGAGCAAAAGTAGGATTACAAGCCCCAAGAATGCGATAATTCTTAAAATCTACATCAATTTTTTCTTTAAGGGTAGCTTTAACATCGATGTCAGTTAGGATTCCAAATCCTTCGGTTTGAAGAGCACTGGTT
>JADGFH010001114.1 GCA_016743925.1 Labilibaculum sp. | reverse complement strand
GATATATTTAATAGCTAAAAGTAGAAGTACTGATTATGGGTATGAATTAGAATTTAATCATTTTCAAAAAAACAGTTTTTATAATACTGAATTGAGTTTCTATAATTACCGCTGTGATTTGATAAATCAGAATCCTATAGGAAATGAAAATAATGCTTTAGTTAAAAGTAATCACCTTATCAAAGGGTCAGATTATAATTATGTAGTAAATATTGATGCTTTAAAAAATGATGCATATGAAACCCATTACAAAAATATTTATGCCAGATGTAAAGATGTTTTTAATTCATCAGTGGCTTATTATTTTAATCCTGTTATGAACTTCCTGAAGCATGATGAGCAGCTTAAATTAACTTCTAATAAGCAATTAGAAAATATATTTGAACAGCATACAGAAGCTATTGTATCATTGCTGAAAATTAGTTCAAATTTTAATAATATTTCTGTGATTACAGAGTATGAAAATATGTTTAGTGATGATGAACTTAAGCTGATGAATGAAAACCTAAGCTTCTTCAAAGGCTTGGTTAAAAGATATAATCAACTATTACAATTAGAAGGTGATTTAAGTAAAGTAACAGCTAAGCAAAACACATACACCAACTATGTAAAAAACCTTAAGCTTAAAAAGTTGGGTGAAAACACAGATGGTGAAGGCATAGATAATATGAGCCGTAAAGCCTGGGTACGTCAAAACAACTTAGTAGATATAATTAAAGCTAAAAACTTTACTTACACTGTTGAAAAGAAAAAAGAAGGTATTGAAACAGCTGTAGATGTTAAAGCTTTGGTTAATTATTTAACGTCTGATGTTACTACTATGGATAGTTTCAAAAATGATGATAATGGTTATGAATTTGTACCTGAAAAAAGTGATATAAGTAAGTATCTATATTATATTTCACGAAGTGTATCAAAGGGTATAAAATATAATACTGTCCTAGTTGATGGTAAGAAAAAGCAAACTAAGAAAAGATATCCCATATTGATTTAATTGAATCCTAAACAACCACCGACTCTAATTGTTATTAAAGAAAAAATAGAGCAGGTGGTTGTTTCAGCTTATAATTATAATAGTTGCTATTTAAGAGGAGACCTCATATTTAATATATAGTAAAAAAGATATTAGATATGAATGAAATATTAAAAGGATATTTTCTAAATGATGATTCAGGTTTTGATGTAGATATACCTGTTGTTGAAAGAAAAATATTCTCCCGAGAAAAAGGGGAGCAGATAAATAGTGTTGAGCTGATTCACGCTTTAAAAACAATCCCATTTTTGGATTTAAATACTTTAGGTAAGATTCTCAATATATTACCAGAAGATGATACCGAAGATGATAAGATTAGTTTGTTTGAGCTGTTGAATCATCATGAGGTCGATTACGAAAGTATTGTGAGAAAAAGAATTATCGCTATTAATTATTCCCGTGCAAAAATTATAAGACTTATAGGAAAAACAGTTGTATGTGAATGCACAAATACTACCGAAATATTGTGTCAATTATTTGATAACATCGACTTTTTGGTAGAATGGAACAGGCTTGGGCACGTGTTTTTTGAACCTATTTTTATGCTCACTTTTTACGGAATCGAGATTGATGAAATGTTACCTGAAGATAAGGATAAAGATGCAATGATTCGTGTAGATGATGAAGACGAATATAAAGATATGGTGATTAAATTCGAAAATTTTAGACCAGAATAATTA
>JADGFH010000377.1 GCA_016743925.1 Labilibaculum sp. | reverse complement strand
TAATCTGCAATTTTATCCTACTTTTGTCCCACACAATTATCCTATTGGATATTATCTGGAGGGATGACAGAGTGGCCGATCGTGCATGCTTGGAAAGCATGTGTACCGCAAGGTACCGGGGGTTCGAATCCCTCTCTCTCCGCCAGTGTTTATAGGCAAAGCAGCATTTATCGATGCTGCTTTTTTTATTAAAAACCTACTCAGGTGCAACATAGGTGTAACAAATCATTCACTTTTACGCTTTAAAAAATAAAAAGCTGCAACGCATAGCGAAGCAGCTTTAAGTAATTAGAATTTAGATAAATTCTAAGAAAGAACAATTTTTGAATAGCTATCTGGAGAAAACTTATCTCCAGCTGCAGTTCCAAAGAAAGCATACACATGAATTTCACCAACTGAAACGGGTAATGTAATCTCTCCTGACTCGTCAGAACGAACAACTGCAGAGTTTACGATGTGAACTTTCTCAGAAGTCATCACCAAAAGATGCAGTTTGTCATCAGCATTGCCAATACCAGTAGCACTTTCATCTTTCCAAGATACTTCAATGCCAGATACAACGTCTGCATCATCCTGAATATTCAAATTCTCAGGAAGTGGCAAAACACCTACCGAGGCATGAAAATCTGAATAATTCACCAATGTTCCACTTTCATCGAAAGCAGGCATATTGGTTTTCACAAACAGATTGTAACCTGTCATTTTACCACTGACTAAATTCCATACGGGACGGATTAGACTTGACATCAATGATGAGGCTAAACTGACCACCGACTTAAATCGGCTTCTTTGTTTTTGCTGAGCTTCAGTATTTGAAGAATTTGGACCAGGAAGTGACTTGATATAATTCACGCCTTTCCATGAGCTCCCCACTATGGAGCCAACTTTTCCTGTGAATGGGCCCAGGATCCCTTGATTGTATTTTCCCATGACATTAAAATTTTGGGTTAATAAATGATTAGTTAACATAGAATTGAGACAGATACGGAGCAGGTACCTACTTGTCCTTACTCCTTTTGTCTTTACGATCACGTTTTCTAGCTTTTTTCGCCCATAATCGCTTTAATAAAGCAATCACTATAGTCGAAACTGTTCCACCAACAACTGAAACAATGGCTTCGGTGCTGTCCAGTGGAAGACTTTGTGCCGCATCAAGAACGTCGGGCTGAATTCCAATGGATTCTGCTATGCCCATAGTTGATGCAGTGCCAATCAGAAAAGAAGGTATATTTTTCATTTTCAATGACTTTAATAGTTAAACATAGGTTTAAAATACATACATTAAAGTCAAAATACACCACTACAAGATTGATTTACAGCGCATTGCACTCAATTGCTTCAATTTGTATAATTGCTTGATTATGAAAGAACATGATATTTTACATCTAAGAATAATTCGAGAAGAATTCACCAGTCAAACGACTGTGGGGAAAATGTATATTGATGGTCATTTCTTTGGCTATACCCTAGAGGATACCGTTCGAGCTTTTGGCATAAAAGTGAAAGGTCATACAGCACTCCCTGCCTACCAATATCAAGTCAAATTGAGTTTTAGTCCGAAGTATGAGAGAATGATGCCTTTAATTTTCAATCAAAATGATGAAAGTGTGAAGGCCTTGGGAATCCAATTTAAGGGTATTCGATTTCATGGTGGAAATCGACATTCCGATACTGAAGGTTGTATTCTAATTGCCAAACATCGCGTGACTAATCAGATTATTCAAGGTAGCCTGGAGAAAGAACTGAGCCTAAAAATTGCTGAAGCTGAGAATCAGGGGAAGCAAATTGCTTTGGAAATCATCAACGGCTAAATTCACCTACAGATCTTTTGCTACTCCCTGTTAAACATCTTTTCTAATTACCGCGATGCGGGTTATCCAGTCAAGGTTTTTATCTGATTTTTTATTTCAAAAAGAACCGACAACAATCAAAAATCGGATAAAACCAAAGGCCCCGACCTTGACTTGCTGATAGCGATAAAAAGCTAGTGCGTGGGAAATAGGTTTATTCTGCTACTAACAAGGGAATAACTTGTTTATCAGGTAGGAGAAAAAATCCCCACTAAGGGATCCAAAGTTTATCCTGACTAGTTTTCCATTTAAACACTACTGCTAATCTTCCATTTCTTTTTGTTTTTAATGTTCTGCATTAAAAATGGGTGGTGGTGGGGTTTGTTGGTGGTGATGAGCTGCAGCGCCTTACAGGGTGCGAGCCGCCTGCGAGTGGGAGGCCGTGACTGGCAAGTAAAACAAGGAACTTGTGATTGACAGCCAGCGGTTTTTGGCGGCTTTTTTGAGGCTGGGTGGGGGTAAATTTTGCTATGTTTCATTCCTTATAAATACAATATCTAATCATGAAACATATTGGGGAGGCATTGCCCTTGGCCCAGGTGTGTAGGTAAAGAGCTTGCGATGGAGTTAAAATATGCGGTGGTATCTCCTTTTAAAAAATGGAAATCTATAAATTATCGTTTTCGAGCTTAGATTCCTATTGGTAGAGATAGCATTATTTTACGAAGAGCAAGTACTGTCCGTGGCCTCTCAAAAAAGATGACAAAAACCGATAGCGGCCGACCTAGCAGGCGAGCCTAAATTGAGCAATGAAGGCTTTTTTGCCTGGTGGTTTTTGGCTGATTTGTTCTACTAATTTATCATACACAACTGCTGTTGAATTGAAATGCCTACACTTGATGTTTAGACCACGAGACAAGGAAGCCGGGAATTGCTGTGAACGACGAGTGGTTGAGCGCGAAAAGTGTGACAGGGTTGCGGGCATTTAGAGCTAGTGCTGAAAATAATTCGGGTCCCCAACTAAAAGTGGAAACCCGAAATTTTGCAATTGGAGTAGCAATACCGTGAAAATTCCTTTTGCTTGTACAGCTACTTGTTTAAAGAAAGAGCGCTACCATAAAAAGCAAGCGGAACAAGCAGAAGGATTTTTGGAACCCCTGGCGAACTTTTTGCCGAGGCCCGAGGAGAGAACGCCATATTTCCTATTCAATTTTTAAATTCAACCTTCTAGCACGATCTTTAATTAAAATAACATAGGCTTCTTTCATTTCTGAAGGAAGGAAGCTGATTTCAATCAGATCAAACCAAGATGGGATGGTCTTCTCAAATTTTGCAAAAACATTATCCTGTGTTTTCTCCGGAATCTTAAACAGATCAAAGGCAGCAATAAAATCTTTACGTTTAATCTTCTTCTTTTTCGCATTAAGAGTAAGTGCTAAATCCTCATCATCACCTTCCATAACCAATGCTGTAGAAAGCATATCGTATGCTGGTGTTAATACATAGCCCAATACTGGATTATTAATCATGGAGAAATTTTTCAAATGCATGTCGGCATTGCCTGTTAGAAATGAAAACAGCACCTGCTCAAAGAAATTGATGAGATCCAAACCCGGATTGGCAGAATATTTCTGAATGGCTTTTCCAATTTGCTCATAGGATCCACGGTATT
The DNA here is from genome assembly GCA_016743925.1 of Labilibaculum sp. GTDB lineage: Bacteria > Bacteroidota > Bacteroidia > Bacteroidales > Marinifilaceae > Labilibaculum. The sequence continues at coordinate 2,689 of JADGFH010000377.1, read as the reverse complement.
TGAACTCTGTTAACCTTTCGGTGAGCTGACACATATCTTCCATGTGAATCTTCTTTCCTACTACTCGATCGATCCTTTTAGTGATATAGGCAAGCTTATCATTATTTAAACGAATTAGAGAATGAGGCACCGTGGCAATCTTAGAAAGCGTTGCCAGATTCATGGTAAGATCTTCCAGCTCGGGCAATGATCGAAATTGTTTTGTTGGTGGTTTTAAGATGTATCCTCCCCATAGTCCCACAATGGTAAAGCGTCTTTCTTTCTGATCTTCGGGATTCTTTGCAATCTCTAAAGAGAGTTTGGGCTGTACTCCTGTTACCGCAATCTGGCTTTTGATGACTTGATCAGCCAATTCCAACATTTGATCTTCGGAATAGTCCAATTTTGGCACTTCTTTAGTGTTGAAAATTTTCTTACAACAGGCAGGGTGAAAATCAACTTGATTTTCCTTTAGTGGCTTGTAACAGTATAGACAGGTGGTATTCATTTTTTTAGTTATAAGTGTCTAGAGTCCTTAAAGCATTTAGAGCTAATTGGTTTCGGCTATGATACTAACAGCGCCAATGCAATCTTTGCAACAAGCCATTAAGAGACCCATGCGATCTGCTTCGCGAATTTTCCAGTTTTTCTCTGCGATATCCAATAGCCATCCTTCGGGAATCAATCCATCGAAAAATGGAAACATCGTTGTGCTCTTGTATGGCTTTTCACTTAAGGGCAAAGTAAGGCTGACTGATTCCGGATTATCTGACTTCAAATAATCATCTTCGTAGGTAAATACAAAGCCTTCTTCGTTTTCAGCAATTACTCCTGACCACTGGTTGTGCATGTAAACTTTTGCTTTTCGCATGGCTTAGCTGTTTTTATTTACAGTTACTGGTCCCAACTCCTGACCAAACAAGTTTAAGACCTGGTTGACCTTGTCCATTCTTAGTGTGAGCTTGCCTTGTTCCAAATCGCGTATGAATCGGATTCCAACCCCTGCTTTATCTGCAAGATCCTGCTGAGTGAGCTTCAGTAGTTTTCTTTTTTCTTTTGAAAATTTGGATAGTAACATGAGCGTAATATTTATACCATTATACCTTATCGGGTATAAATATACGATATTTTTCTTAATTATACCTTATCGGGTATAAAAACACGGTAATTCGTATCATTATACCTTTTCGGGTATAACTACAAAATTATTCGGAGCCTCAATTTTTTCGAAATCTTCGCAGTGTTGTTGCAGATTTGTCCTGATTTTGCGAATGCAAAAAATGGATTGGAAATCCTGAACTCATTACCCGCAGATTACAAATCTACGGGAGCTAGGAAAGATAAATGACTAAAGGAAAAAGGAGAAAGTTCAAAGGCTAAAGGAAAAAAGGTTAAAAAAGAGTGAGAGCATCAAGATGTTGATTAAAGGCTGGCAGGTCGAAAAAAGATGCGGCCAGGTGTCTTGAAATTATTCGGAGCCTCAACAAAAAAGTGAGACCCCGAAACAAGTGTGAAATTGTAAATTTCAAACTCTGAGCACCTCAGATTGCAAATCTGAGGGAGCTGGGAAAGGTAAATGACTAAAGGAAAAAGGTTAAAGGAGAAAGGTTAAAAAAAGAGTGAGAGCATCAAGATGTTGATTAAAGGCTGGCAGGTTGCAAATCTGAGGGAGCTGGGCATTTTCTCCCATAAATTTTGTTGTCAATAAGGTCTTTACTAATTTCCTTATCATCCTCCATTTGACTTACCAATTTATATGCGGATGGCTTGTTCATATTGTGCTTTAGCTCACAGAACTTAATTATATCAGACAATGGTTTTTTATCATTCCTATCTAATTTTTCTAAAATAGAAAACTTTATTTTATTGACTGGTTTAGCTTGTTCTTCAAGCTCAATCATTTCAACATAATTAGAAACAACAGTGTATTTTCTCACACCATCATAGCTTATCTTCACCCAATCTTTATTAGATAAATATTTTGATAACACATGCATGCTAACTTTTATATCAGCACGTGTACAATGTGTGAGCAGATCACTTAAACTTTGGTTTGGATATTTATTTAAAATATCTAGAACGAACCGCCACTTAACCTTATAATTATTTCTATATATCAAAAAGGCAGAGTAAGCATTAGCATATTCTTTAGAAATATACTTCCTTTCTCCAGCATAATTAATTAAAAAAAAATGAGGGCGAGTTAAATTCTGACGCACAGTTTCAATACTAACATTGTCTCTTTTAAAGACATTTAATAGAATATCATGAATTTCAATAATACTTAAGGGCTTTTTATTTATTCGAAAGCACTTAGCCAACACATCTTTAATTTTATCTACATTCACATCCCACTCTTTAAGCACCCAAGATCCCCTCCCTTGACATTTAAATATTTTATGACTCGTTAACTGAGCAATTAAATTACCTACTGTTACATGTCTATCTGTCCCAACTAGTCTTTCATTAATCTTTCTTGCAAGTTCATATCTGGGAATAGGCTTCTCTTCACCTTCTTTTAATAGCCGATATGCCATTTTTTCGAAAGAGGATAAACATGAGAACTTCATTTGAAAAAAGTAAGCATCATTAACAGACAAATTATCAATAAAAGAACTGTTCTCACAAACCAACAAAATCTCATCTAAAGAACAATCAAGTGTCTTGCTTATTTCTACAAAAAGAGAATTAATATCAATAGATAAAACAT
>JADGFH010000376.1 GCA_016743925.1 Labilibaculum sp. | reverse complement strand
TGGTGCCGCAGTTGGAAATATGATTTGTATTAACAATGTGGTTGCAGTAATGGCAACCGTTGGTTGCATTGGTGTGGGTGGAAAAATCATCCGTATTAATGCCATTCCCGCACTTATTTATTATTTATTGGTCACCATTGTTGTTCTTTGTTTTATCAGCTTTGGGATTAACCCTATCTAATTACAAAACAACACATTAAAAAAAAGGCTTCTCGGTATGGGAAGCCTTTTTTGCATCACCAAATAGTGTACACTGATTATAAAACAAAAAAAACTATTCATATTTATATCCCAAATACAATCACACCTATTTTTGTAAGTTTTGTCCCCCATTAGGAAAGCATCTTTTATCGATATTTACATCAGTGAAATAATAAAACAATAAAGATGAAAGCTAAAGAGCGCGTATTAAAAGCATTTAATCACGAGATACCAGATAGAGTTCCATTCATGTACCGAGATGTTCCTGAAGTACGGGAGCGGATTAAGAAGGATTTAAACCTGACTACCGACGATGAATTATTTGAACATTTAGACATCGATTTCCGTTGGGTGGGTCCCAAGTATGTTGGTCCTAAAATGGAGTTGGAGAATGGTAACAAAAGGGACTACTGGGGCGTTGAGTGGAAATTTACTCAATTTAACGAAGGAGCTGGTTATTGGAACGAAGTCGATCATCCATTGAAAGATGCTCAAACCATCGAAGATTTAGAAAATTATCAATGGCCACAAGTTGATTGGTGGGATTTTTCGGAAATCGAAGCAGACTGCGATAAATACGCCGATTATGCTATTATGACTGCTCCAGGCATTCCTTCGCCAGCAATATTCCAATCGCCAATACAACCTCTTTTAGGTGTTGAGCGAAGTTTTATGGAGCCCTTAATGAATCCTGAGTTCTTCGAAGCTTTGATTCAAAAGATTCTTGATTTTCAGATTCCTTTTATCGAAAAGATGATGAAAGCAGGAAATGGTAAAATTGATTTCTTTAGAATTGGTGATGATTTTGGGACTCAACAGAGCTTACTAATGGATACCGAAACCTGGAAGTATTTTATTCAACCAGCCTTTCGTCAGATGGCTGATACAGCTAAAAAATACGGTGCCCGTTATTACCAACACAGCTGCGGTGCTATTCGCGATTTGATTCCAGACTTAATTGAAACTGGAGTTCAGGTTTTAGATCCAATACAGGTAAAAGCTGAGCGCATGATTCCTGCCGAGCTTAAAGCAGAATATGGGGACCGATTGGTTTTCTCGGGTGGTGTTGATGAACAAGATTTATTGCCACATGGTACGCCGGAAGAAGTAAAAGCAGGTGTAAAGCAACTGCTTGATGATATGGCACAAGGTGGTGGTTTCTTTGTAGGACCAACCCACAATTTCCAAGATGATATTCCAACAGAAAATATACTTGCTTTGTACGAAGCAGCAAAAGAATGGAAATATTAATTTCCTAAGCAAAACCAACTATTCCACATAGTTAGTACCACGATACTCCCTTTCCTATTCTTAGGATTGGGGGTGTTTTAGTTTTCAGGCTCTATGTTGTTTTGGGTGAATAAGTAAATAAATCTAAATCCTTACTATTCGAAACGATCCTAAAATCAAACTTTGACTCACTAATTATCGGGACTGCCCTAAGGTTTGAGTTTCAACTTTTCAAGCTTCTACGATCTACCTTTTGCTATTCCGGCGCAAACGCAAACTGCTTTCCAAATGTTTTTCTTACTTGCGCCGGTACTTACTGCCGCATTAATATCTCTGGGTGGCATTCGCTGTGCTCATTTACCCAGGGCTATTATATTTGAGCCCTTCAGGCTCGAGAAAAAAGGGATAATAAAAGGGCAAATGTAAAATATTTCCTTTTCCGCTTGACTAAAATTTATGCCTGATTTTAACAAGATCCAAAATTATCTTCTGATCCATAATAATTTCATAAACTCGTATAGCAAAAATAATTCTAAGCATTTTAGGCACCTTTATATCATTCTTTCTTATCCTGTAAGTTTGTTTGAAAGAAAACCTCCAATTCTCCTTCTCCTTGATGGTAATTTACACTAAATAAATGCCATCCTTTACACAAAGCAATCCTTCCTGATCGTAATAGGGAACCTTAATTCCCCTCATTATCTACAAGCAACTTCACCTATATATAGCAAGGAACCATCGTCAGATTTGCTTAAAAACGTATCCATTTGTTTTTCAGCGTCTTTACTCTTCTTAGGAAACAATTTTACCGAATAAGTAGTTAAAATAAGAAGTATCCTAATTAGATTTCGTTTCCATATTTATTAAAAATGACAATCTATTTACAAGAAAGATTTAAAATGAAAGAAAGGAAACAAATGCAAGATGGCAACTTATAGCCAATCAAACATTTATCTCCTTTCACTAATCTAAACTACATAGATTAAACTGATAAATAATAATCTATATTACTATTTCAGTAGTAGACTCCAAACTGTATCTAGTTTTTATCTATATTCTCAAGGGTTTTCCAAGCCTTTAAATACATTCTAGGAATATGAAATGGTCCTTTCCAAATATTACCTTTTAAAGGTGTCGATACTCTTCCGTCGCGATGCAAATATCCATACCATTCTCCATGCTCTTTGTCAGGAAAATGTTTGAAAGTCCACTCATGAATTTGCTCATGCATTTCCAGATATTTTTTATCACCCGTTAATTCATAAGCCATTAAAGTGGCAATAATTGTTTCATTCTGTGGCCACCAGAACTTCATGTCCTGCCAATACTCCTGAACAGGTAATCCTTTCACATCACGGAAATATAGAATTCCTCCATATTCTTTATCCCAACCAATTTCCCACATCCAGTCGAGCATGGTGGTTCCCATCTTAATTAGTTCAGGATCGTTATTACGATGTTTAGCTTCTTGCATTACAAACCAAGCACCCTCAATTGCATGACCAGGATTTAGCATTCGACCATCAAAATGATCTAAAAACTCCCCATTGGGTCCAACCGTCTCCATCACCGCTTTGTACTCTTCATTCATAAAGTACTTCTTGATCTCAGCAATCCAGGAATCAATATATGAGGTATAGGAATCGTCACCCAAATTCATGCGTAACTCCTGAGCCGTTACAATACCAATCATTGGTACTCCCATGCCTCGCATTTCACGATGTTCGGTAAATTTAGGTTCTACCAAACCCGGAGTTGTTCCATATTTATGAAACATGGCAAATGCATTTCTCGCTTTCTCGGCATACTCCTCTTCACCCGTTGCCTTATAATAAGCTGAATAGGCTATAGCAGCAAACGACTCGGAAAATGTATAACGACGCTTACGAACAGGCTGTCCTTTTTTATCAACGATAAAGAACATGCGGCCATCGGTATCGTAGCAATGTTTATCTAAAAAGTCGATACCATGCTTTGCCAAGCGTAACCATTCCGGATTTTTCTCCACCTCGTTATAAAGCGTTCCTAATGTCCAGGCAAAACGTCCTGTTTGCCATACGCCCTTATCTGTGTCGATAATTGTTCCATCACGGTCAAGGCAAAAAGTAAATCCGCCATCTTCTTCATCAACACAATTTTTTATCCAAAAAGGAATGATATTTTCCAATAAACCATCCTTATATATATCGATATACTCTTTAATATCTTTCATTGTAATTATTATTTCTAATTCCTATAATGAGTGAACTGTTAATCCATCTAAATCTTTTCCTTTTTCTGGAATTATAAAACTTGCCATCAGTCCGATAATTACAGAACTGAACATACCTATAAATCCGAATAGCAAGAAGTGAACATTGGTGTATTGACTAAAAGCTACTAGAATAGCAGTCCCAGCAAAAAATCCAATTAAAGCCGCCATAGAATGAATCCGCTTAATGAAGATACCCATCATAAACAAACCTCCCAATCCACTTGCCAACAGACCCAAAATGTAGTTAAAATAGTCAAACAAGGACAGAATGTTCCAAGTTGCCATTAGTAATGCCAATACAATTCCTATCCCACCTAAAATCACTCCCGATAAACGAGCTACATTTAAAACAGATTTATCGCTGGCTTTTTTAAAGAAATGCTGATAAATATCAGAAGTAAATGCTGTTGATATGGAGTTAATATTAGAGGAAACCGTTGACATGGTAGCTGCAAATATCGCGGCAATCAAAAGCCCAGCCACACCCATAGGCATTTTGGTCATAATATAATGCGGGAACATAGAATCAGGATTTTCCATTGCATAATGCAATTGATCAGGAGATTCGGAATAATAAGCAAATAATGCTGTTCCGATAAAGTAAAAGATAATTGAAACAAATATGCTTAAAAAACCATTCAATATGATACTCTTACCTGCTGATTTCTCATCCTTTGTAGTTAAATAGCGTTGAATAACTGTTTGGTCACTACTATAGGAAATAAGATTATTAGCTAAACCTCCTAATAATACAACCCAAATGGTTGCGCTGCTTAAATCAAAAGCTGCATCAAAAGTGGTAAATTTGGAATTATCTATAGAAATTTCGATTAATTTATTCCAACCTCCATCAATACCTCCTACAAGGAAGAATACGGCAAGAAGAGCTCCACCCATTAAAACAAAACCTTGAATAACATCTCCCCAAACAACAGCTTCTACACCTCCCATGGTACAATACACAATTGTAATTATTCCCATTAAGGCAATACAAATATAAATATCAATTCCTGTAACAACGGTTAATGCTAAAGATGGCAAAAATAAAACCAAAGCCATTCGGGCCACCATAAAAACAATAAACAGACTACTGGCTAATAATCGAGTTGTATAATTGAAACGCTGTTCTAAATATTCATAAGCAGTCGTAACATTTAATCGTCTAAAAAACGGAAGGTAATATTTTACTACAGGAAAAGCCATGGCTAATATTGTAATAGCCATAGGATAATATTTCCAATCGGTAGCAAATGTTTTTGCAGGAATTGCCATAAAGGTAATCGCACTTAGCATGGTTGCAAATATACTCATACCAGCAGCCCACCATGGAATTCTTCCTCCTCCTTTAAAAAAGTCATCACTGCTATTTTCTTTTTTCATGAAAAAATACCCCAAATAAAGCATTCCTAACATGTATAGGATCAAAACAATCCAATTCAGAAAGCCAAATGCTGGCTCTGTAATTGTTTCTCCATAATACACTTTAGACGAACGAACACCTGGTTTTACTTCTCCGTTAATCACAAACCAACCTTTACCCGACTTTACAAGAGGTGCACCAGCTGGAGCATCGTATGGATAATCGCAACCGTTTGACCATGCATTGGTAATGGTATTAAAAACCATTACTTTTTTATTGAATTGATAGTATTCTGATTTTTGTGTGTAATAAGCTAAAAGTTGCTTTTTTAACTGAGATAGACCTAGAGTATCCTGACTATTTTTTTTCAGCGCGACTTTTCGCTCCAGTTCCCATCCTTTTCTAAAAATATCTTTGTTTACTCCACCTATAAAAAGAATATGATGCGTACCTACAGCAATTCCAGATGCACCATGCAATGTTTTTGCTTCTTCACCTTTAACTTTGATTGCAGGTAGTGTATTCCATTTGTTAATTTTAGGATTGAATTCCAATCCATCCGTACAAATTATTGGGGAGTCCTTATCATCGGGAAAACTAGAACCTGAAAACAAATATAAATGACGCTCCTCAGCATCGTTCTGCGCAACCGTCACAAGTTGAACTCTAGCTGGACCAGAAAAATCGGGTAAAACTTCCCACTTAAAATCATCACCGCCCTTTTTATCCAAATTTAGCGATAAGAAAGTGTTTGCAGCTTTTCCATCTGCTATACCTCCAGCTACATAAATTTTATTCCCCACTTGGGCAGCTCCCATATTGGTCATTGTATATGGAAGTGAAGGCCAGCTCTCAACATTTATTTTACTGTTCTTATCATTCCAGCTAATAAGACTAACCGAATTTACAGCATTCTCGTTGTTACGACCACCAATACATAGCAATCCATCTTCAATATCAACAGATGCACCATAAGCCAAATTTTGAGGTAGTTGACCAACAATTTGCCAACTATAGTTTTCATCTGCATTATTATTTAAAATAAAAATATCATTATAGTATTTTTTTGCTCCTCCCTCATAAACTGGTAAATCAGGAAAATTACAACCTCCTGCAA
>JADGFH010001113.1 GCA_016743925.1 Labilibaculum sp. | reverse complement strand
AGACTTGATAGTTGTCCAATTGAATCTGAATATCATTTATACAATAAGCTATCATTGCTAAGTATGTTTGAGCCTGTGAAATGGTATAAAACTGATGTCTTAGAAATGGTGGAACTTGAACTTCAGGAACTAAAAAATCCTGACTGTATATGGATTGACCTTAAAAGTATTGTCAGTATCGATCACTTACATGATACATTTAAGGAAAGATTGAGCTTTCCTGATTTCTACGGCAAGAATTGGGATGCTTTTTGGGATTCTATATCGGGACTTGTGGAAATGCCAGAAGTTTTAACCTTGAATAATTGGTCGAAATTTGAGAGAAAATTTAAACGTGACAGCAAAATACTTAACGAATTGATTAATGATTATAACAATGAATTTTCTGAAAAACAGATAGTAATAACAAAAGCTGGTAACAAAAGCTAAATTTCATGGACGGTTGCGATCGGTTTGAAAGTTTAGATCAATTAAGAAACACCAGCAAGCCAATTTAATTGGTTTGCGTAAAAATATAAACAAATTTATGCGGCTTGCTTATTTAGCGGTTTGATAAGATTACTCTTTTAATCGCCCACGCAACTTAGCAAGACCGTCAGACTGTCTAAAAAGTAAAACTTGACAGTAATATATTTAGGTAAGTTGTCTTTGAAAATGAAGAAATATAAGAATCTAAGTGAGTTGCTTTAGGTTATTAGACAGACTGCCGTTAGCTGCAATAGCAAATGAAAAAGAGCCTAGCACTTTTATTAATAATAATTGGACTTCAAGTTTCTGGTCAAACTACAATTGATTCGATTGTTAAGATCGAAATTGTGGACTATGAGAATTCTGATTTTGATTCTGCGCGTGGAAGAAATTACCAACTTGTTCTTCAGAAGGATAGTGTTGCGGTTTTTAATATGAATAAATTCACTGGATTTGAATTACTCGAGAAGCTAAAAAATGATAATAGTATTCGCTATCAAAAGATTCAAAAATTAATTTCTGATTCAACGACTCGATTCAAGCAGGAAATAGAGCAACTACGAAGTGAATATTTTTTAGCACCAATTAAAATTTATTGCTTGCAAAAAGGCAAGGTTGAAACTTTACTAAATGAATTGGAAAGAATTCCTTCCAAATCCATATTTAAAGAACTCGGACTAAATACCGATTTGCTTAAAGGCTATGCACTTGATTACTTGGAATTATTTCTTCAAAGGAATAAATCAAAACTGAAAGAATCTCAGAAAAGATATTGCTTAAATCATTTAGAAAACATTGATACTTTACAAAAATCCGCAAAAGCATTAATTAGCCAAAGTTCCTTTAGCGATTATGGATACGTAGCTGTCAAGGTTTTCAGAAAAAATGATACGTTGGAATATCAAACTCAAGGGAATAGAGATTTTATGTTGCCGTGGTTTTCTGAAAACAAACAGATATCTACATATAATCCGAGCACTTCAATCTTACTAGGGACAATTATACCTCAAGGTTTAAATGGAGAATTATTGAAAGGAGAAAACTTTGTTGAAGATTTGTATTTTCATGTAATTGAAGAATATTGCTTGACAAGACAGAATCGGTTTAAAAAGAAATAGCTAAAGCAGGTAACAAAAGCTAAATTTCATGGGCGCTGACGCTCAAATTGAAAGTTTGGTTCAACTAATAAACACCAGCAAGCCAACTAAGTTGGTTTGTTCAAAAATATAAACAAATTTAATCGGCTTGCTT
>JADGFH010001112.1 GCA_016743925.1 Labilibaculum sp. | reverse complement strand
CATTCAAACCGCCAAAAAAGCAAGCCGTAATAAATTTGTTTATATTTTGAGCAAACCAATTGTATTGGCTTGCTGGTGTTTATTAATTGTCTAAACTTTCAAATGACACATCAGCGCCCATGACAATTTAGCTTTTGTTACCCAACGTTTTCTCTCTTAATCTTAAAAGCTGGTAAATTAACAATAAAACAAAACTCGCAATCCATAATAAAAGTCCAATTCCTGGTTCTACGGGATCCTTTAATCCTCCTTCATGCACAAGAACTTCTTCAATTCCTATTGCAAATAACCCTAGGGATATAGTCAGTAGTGAAAATGTAATTTTTATTCCAATTGAGATTTTCCTTGCTATTAGATTAAAAAAGTAAAAAATATTTGCGATCCAAGGTAAACCTATATTAGGATCAAATTCTACAAGAAGTCCAACCCAACCAAGAAATAATGCTGAGATACCATTAGAATCAGAGCCAGAAAAAACTGGAACGAATAATGCAATAATATAAAGCAATATTGAAATTTTCCTCAAATCTATTTTTTTCAAATTCATAAAGGTTCATTCAAATGTTGGGTAACGGCAGTCTGTCTAATAACCTAAAGCAACTCGCTTAGATTCTCATATTTCTTCATTTTCAAAGACAACTACCTAAATATATTACTGTCAAGTTTTACTTTTTAGACAGTCTGACGGTCTTGCTAAGTTGCGTGGGCGATTTAAAAGAATTAACCTTTCAAACCGCTAAGTAAGCAAGCCGATTAAATTTGTTTATATTTTTGAGCAAACCAATTGTAGTGGCTTGCTGGTGTTTCTTAATTGAACTAAACTTTCAAACTATTCGTCCCCGCCCATGAAATTTAGCTTTTGTTAGCGTTTCGTTGTTTATTCTAATCCTCTTTTAATAATTTTAATTTACTATTCATTTCTATTAAGACTCGTTCATGTAGCTCCCCATACCATTCTTCGGACAAATATTCTGCTGAGTCAGGCTTATCTAAACTTAATAAGCCAGCAACCATACCTGTTTGAGCTCCAAACTCGCGTATAACAATTGTAGGGAATTCTGAACAAACATGAGCCATTATATTTATCGCATCTTCTTGAGGAAATTCAGATTCAGAGAGTATCATTTTAATAGTACTTGTCGATACTTTGAGGTCACTTAAAATACTATTGCAAATAATATTAGAATCCTTAGTTTTAAGATACTTTGAAATTGCATTACTATAACTCTTTGCAAATACAAAGTCTAAAATTTCCCAGAATTCTGAGGGAATAATATATAATTCAGAAATTAAATGATCTAAATATCTAATGATTGGGTAATTATTTCGAAACTCTAGATATTTGTCATAGTGGAGCAGAAAAATTATTCCATCTCGAAGATTAATATCACAATCCTTTATTGAATCAAAACTAATTTCCTTGAAAATGGAAGTGTGTTTTCTTATTAGATCAAAGATTATTTTTTCATCAGTCAATTGCTTGATTAATAATATTGAATAAAGACTTTTATAATCATTCTCCAATTCTAGACGAAATTCAAAGAATTTTAAAGCTTCAATTTTTAACCATTCGTTATCTGTCCAATTTTCGATTAATAAATTTGACTTGAAGTTTAAATAAACTATATCATCTGAGTAATGGTCTAAACCTTTGTTTATCCAAGTTAAAGATTCTTTGATATTACCTAATTTCTCATGAGCATGAGCAATTCCAAAATATC
>JADGFH010000375.1:2834-6181 GCA_016743925.1 Labilibaculum sp. | reverse complement strand
CTTCCAATACTGGGATGGGTAATTCATTAATAGTAACAATATTTTCTTCTTTTATTGCACTAAAACCTTCGCCAGTAATTGTTAGCTCATCTCCTATTTTTCCTTTGTCGATACTTAACTCACCAGCCACTATTAGCTCAACATCATTGCTATCACTACAGGAGAAATTAAATGCTCCAAGTAAGCACATCATTAAAATTAATTTAAACTTCATAGGTGTTTGTTTTGTAAAAGTTAATAGCCTATCCGTTTGGATAAACTATGTTTATTAAACTTTCACAAAAGTAAAGTTTTATTTTTCACATAGGTAGCTTATCATATCTATTTATACTGTTTCTTATTAGCTTATCAATAATAAACAGCGCCTTACCAGTAGAACTATTTGCGTAACAACCTAATAGCCTCATCATATGAATGTGGCAGCTTTTTATTTATAAGCTTTCCTTCTCGATCTACCAATATGAAAACGGGAATAGCTCGGGTAAAGATCTCCTCCTCAGGAAAGGTTTTTTCCAGTAAAAACTGAATGCCTAAATTTTGAAAAATGCCTTTGTCGGGACCATTAAAATCGAGATAATAAGAATTACTTGTTAGCATACTACTTGCCACTAAAGAATCTACCTCTGCCCTATTTTTACTTGCTGCAATCAATATTAATTGAACCTTCGAAGTATCAATACTAGCCTGAAGATCTGGTAATGTTTCGACTAAAGTTTCCCTACAACCACTGCACCAAGTAGTCCAAATATAAATTAAGCTTTTGTCTTTTTGGGCAATTAAATGAGTCAATTTCTTAGAATTAATCATTTGCTGCTCCTCTTTAGAGTTTGAGCAGGAGAATGATGCAAGTATAAGAATAACAACAAGTAAATATCTCATAACAGTTCTAATTATTAAGCTAGAAGATACAATATGTAATTGAGTTGAGAAAAGATTTTTTAGACGCAGATTGTTATGATGGTTTATGATTTGATTGGCTTATTTTTGGGATAATGCAAACAAATGAGGGCCGCTAGAAAGTTGCTTAGCATCTCTTAGATGCTTAGCAACAATAGGTAATTGAGTTAGAGAAAAGTTTTATTAGACGCAGATTGTTAGGATGGTTTATGATTTTGATTGACTCATTTTGCGGATAAGGCAAACTAATGAGAGCCGCTAGAAAGTTGCTTAGCATCTCTTAGATGCTTAGCAACAATAGAATTAATCGAACCTCTTGATATCTGGGTTGCAATCAAAGAAACTACCCCATTTTCTAAGGAAGCCAATATTTTCCTTCCTTTACTATTTAATTCAAATCCAAGCATAATCTGTTTTATTATTTTCAATATACTCTTTGCAAAAAATTCCACAAAGTATATCATTACTCATAAGCAGTATTTAAATCACCGGTTAGGTCAACAAACCTACCTATTGGGCAGTTCCTTCCACACGAATCCTTAGTTGTTATGGTTTGTGTTCTCTAATTCAATCTTTTATCAAGTTTTTTTCTATTCTCAATTGAAGCAGTTGATAAGACTCCTGAAAAACTACCATTCTGAAGATTCTTAATATCACTTTCTGTAAATTTTTGTTTCGAAACCATTTTGTAATCTTTCCACTTGTCAGTTAATGCATAAACTTCAATTTCGAATGGGGCATCTTTCTCATTTATTATCGAAGTCTTTTGATCTTGTGGCATAAATAAAATTTCATGATCAAACTGGTATGATTGTTTTGATGGAATATTAATTGGAAGAGGTATTTGTCCCTTTTGAAATTCTACAATCTTCTTAGGAACACCCATAGATCCAATATAATAAGTCAAGTCCCACAGCAAAATTGGCTCATATAGTATTTTGTCATTGTCTTTAGTTTTTGCAATTATTGCAAAATCCTTAATTGTTACTGGCCTAGTACTTGGATTATTAATGTCAATTTTAATAATAAATGTTGTAGCATTTTTGCCATTATTCGACATTCCAAAGGCAGTCCATCTACTTACACTAAAAATAGGATCTGGGTGTCTTAAAAAACCATACCAGAAACTGATCCCTGAAATGATAAAAGCAAATAATGATATTACTAGAGTTGTTATTTCCATATTTGTTAGTTTTCACATAAATCATAACGGCTTGTATAAGAATAGTAACCGACTGCGGAACTTGAACATTTCAAGTTTTTACTATATTTTATGCGGGCTACAATATTCATTTTTACTACAATTCCGGCTATTATTTTTATATTTTGTTAGGGCTAGTACTTTCTAAATGTCATAATAAATGTGTTTGAAGAAAAATCAAACCCCATCAGATTTTCAATTACACCTCCTCGTTCAAGGTCTAACTTAGCTTTATTCAAATCAAACATTTGAAGAATTCTCCAAAGTCCTATTCCGTCACCATTTTTTTGGGTTCTATTGGCATTTTTCCCAGAATAACCTTCTGTATATATTTTATCAAGCTCGTCATCTTCTATACGTAAACTCTCCATTTCAAACTTAACCTTAAGTTCTTCTTTTTCATTTATAAATGAAATCTTAAATTCTGATTTTGGCTTTATGTATTTTGCAGCATTATCTAAAAAATGATAAAAAGCAACCTGAATAGTTTCATAATCGAACTTAATACTACCTGAATATTCATCAACTATTACATTTACATTTTTGTCTGAAAAATCAATGAAGAAAGTGTGCAAAACATTTAATATCACCTTTCGAACAGGATGTTTTCTAACGTCTAGTGTCGGATTACTCCGGTCTAATTTCTTGTAAATAGAAAATTCTGATTTCATATGAATATTATGCTTTGCAATACGTAAAAACATTAAAGCAGCTTTCTTAGGTTTTATCTTTATTTCTTTTTCAATGTGTTTTAATTGATTAGATAAATTCGATGTCAAAATTTCTTGTGGAACAATATCATATATTTCCTGAATGTTATGAGCATTAATAGATGTCAAGTTGTGAACAAGTCTATTAACTCTCTTTTGTTCAACAAATTTCGATTCAACTTCAATGTTTTTTTTAGGAAGTACTAAATCATAATATGCATATGCTAAAACTTCTAGTTTATTTTGAAAAAGTTTTGTTGTTTTACTTTTCCCACAACATAAAAAGGTTGTTCCTCTTGTGTTTTTAATAATACCTATTCTTCTTTTATGGTCATATATTTTACAATCCTCTTTGAGTTTGCCTTTACCTGAACAATTCTCCATACAAAACTTGCATTCACTTATAAGGTTGTCCAAAATAACATCACCATTAATATCAACAGTCAAGTAATGTGTCATTTAATTAGAGTTTCAACAAGGTTAATAAACTGATATGGTTCAGCATTTTTTGGTAAGCAATCATCTACAGCTCGTAATGC
>JADGFH010000375.1:0-2824 GCA_016743925.1 Labilibaculum sp. | reverse complement strand
TCTCAGGATACTTTTCTTTTAATGCAGACGCTAACCCCAGTCCTTGGTCTTCAAATAATGTTGTGCCAACGCCATTTATATCAACAAATATAACAGAGGATTCATGTACTTTTGAGTCATCCATATCATAGATGTCTTTTACTGACTTAGTATTAATCCAGCCAGCTCTTTTCATAATTGAAACCATCTTAAATTTTGTGTGCTGATCGTCAACAAAAAGAATTCTAGTATTCTCTTTTGTTTTATCATCAACATCGTTCTGGTTTGCCTCATTTTCCTTACCATCATGGTTTGAAATAGTATTGTTAATGGTAATATTGTTTTGATTATCCTGTTCAACCTTTTTGTTAGTTGAATTTTTCTTTGGGAATATTAGTTTCAGAATAAACCCTAATACTATCACTCCAATCCCACTAAATAACCATTTATAATTTTCAATTAAAAAGTCCATATTTTATTGTTTAAGTTTCCATCCAGTGTATTAGCCACTTGTTACTATGCACACTTCGCAGTGCATTTATTTTTAATATCCCATGATTAAAAGTGCACAATACATCCCTATAAGTCAATATTGTGCACTTGCTAAAAAATCACAATTCCAAATCTACCAAATTATAATCAATTAATCGGTATTTTTTAGCTTCACAAAATAAATAGGGTAAAAAGCCATTCCATATCTCCTCTCCGTTTTCAAAAATCAACATAAAATAAGATCAATAGGTATTAATTTAAATAAAACGGGTGGTTTAAGGGCTTATTTGTCCGGTTTTGTTGCAATTTTTAGCGATGCAAGCGACAATGTGGCGGACTTTTCTACAAACTTGAACGCTTGAGCTATGATGTGAATAATTCGGGAGCAAAAAAGGGCGATTTTATGGCAAATCTGTTTGTTTTCTCTTCCCAAACGAGCGATTTGATGGCTGAATGAAGTGATTTTTGAAAAAAGGAGGACCTATCAGTACAAAATCCATCAACTATCTGTAATAAAAGCCTTCTTGAAGCGACAAAATGTCCATTTTTTGAACAAAATTGATGCTAAGCGTTCATTTTTGGCTTTTTTTCCTGGCAAATCCTACACATTTGCCTTTGCCTTCCCTGTTCCACTTCCCCAATCGTTAAAATTGCTGTTTACATACCCCATTTTTTTCTGTAAGGCATTGTTTATTGTTCGTGAATGCCTTCTTCAGATAAAAAGTCACACAGATAAACAGCTGTTAAGCCTAAAAATACAGGCTATTCAACTTAATTGTTGCGTACTATTATTGAAGTGCAGAATTCCCTTTAATCGAGCCAAGTTATACCATCTATCATATTGTCATTTTAATAATATCATAATTACAAGTGACAATTTTTTGTTATTGTTAGCTATTTATTTGTAAATTAGATCGTGATTAGTCAAAAAAATAGAGAAAAATACAATTTTAACCAGGAAATCGATACTCGCAATTCTCCACTACCGGTATCCTTTTTCAAAATCAGTTTAAAATGAAAAAAACTATTTTTCATTATTGCGACAGCAATGAAATTAACACTGCCGCCTTCGCCATTCTAAAAGAGATGGCGAAATTGGATTGGACGGCAGATCAGATCCTAAGCTTTATTTTAACGGAACTGATAAGTAAAAATCTTGAGTTAACAGAATCGATTGAGCAAACACTGGGAGATGTGCTGAAGGAGAATTTGCGCAATGAGAATGAAATTGCCGACAAAGATTTTGTGGCTCTTAAGATGTTTATTCGTGCAAATATGAGCTTGCCAGATGCAAGTAAAAGCGCTGATGCAAAAGATGTTTGGGAAATGATGAAATCGCATAATCGGGATTTGCACAATTTAAGCTACGAAAGACAATTGGCTTTAAGCAAATCTTTACTAAGCAATTTGGACAATGAAAAGTTTAAACCTAAGGTTGAGAACTTAATTGGCGTTCCGGAACGTGTAGAGGCGTATAAATTATCGACCACGGTAATGGAGGTGTCCTATTCGAAGGTAATGGAAATAAATGCCCAAGAAATTGAGGTTGTGGCTCCATCGACTTTAAAGAACGACGTTCGAAAGGTTATCAACAACCAACTTTTACCCCATTTAGAGAATGCGGCCAATGCGCTTCCTGAAATTTATCAAGCTACCTATAAGGTAATTTGCCAAATTGTTGAAGAGGTAAATACAAAGGCACATACCCGAAAAACCATCAACTCAAAAACGGAACCTGAAGAGAGTATTTCGGAATAATTATACAATGGTTAATCACAAATGAAAGAGCAAAGCTTAGGGGGTTTGCTCTTTTTTTATAAATTATTTACCTCTAAGTCCCCTAAAAGGAACTTTTGTTAGCAGCTTGCCAGTAAGCCCCTTTAGGGGTTTGGGGTGAATTGAGTGAGTGAGGCAAAACACCATCACATTCTTTACAAATAAATTTTCCACCACTGAGGTCACGGAGTTTCACAGAGAAGAAAGAAAATTTTAATTCATACATGTTTTTATATTTTTTTTCTCCGTGTACCTTTGTGTCCTCTGCGGTAATTATTCTTTTTTTTATCACCGATTAGCTTTCTCCTAGTCCCGATTACTTTCGGGATTGATTCATATCATCAACAGTAAAGGAATAACCCATCTGGCTTGAAGATAAGAAGAAGTACACCCCTATCCCTGTCGGGATCTCCCCTGAAAAGGGAGAAAGGAAAATCAACAGTTTAAATATAATTGAGGATTCTTCCCCTTGCAGGGAAAGTGCGGCAGGCGAAAGGGTGCAAGATAAACTGCACAATATCACACTCTGGAGCACGGCATCATGAAAAATAACATTAGAATTGAAACGATGTCTTAG
>JADGFH010001111.1 GCA_016743925.1 Labilibaculum sp. | reverse complement strand
TGTTATTACCGGTAATGTACACTTAGCTGCTGTTGCAGGTGAAGGTGTTGCTGAGCATGGGGCAAATGTGGCGATTAGCGCAGCGTCCAGCTTTTCACCTGTACCTGGGACTGGGCGGATGGTTAAGGCAGCAAAAGCTGTACATGGAAATTCTAAGTTAAGTCAAAAAGCCCAACATGTATATGAGATACGTAATAATAAAACAGGTGAAGTTGTTAAAACAGGAATTAGCCAAGGGAAAATAAGTAAAAAAGGAAAGTCATATCGTGCTGAGCGACAACGTCGAAAATGGGGGAAAAATGACTTCGATACGACTATAATTGCTGAAATACCAGCAGGTAAAGGGGCGCGGCAAAAAGCATTGGAGATCGAAAAGAGCAATGCTAAGGGACTACGGCCAGAAAACCTTACAAATCCAACGTATCATACTAGGCCATAATTTTGAAAATCACTCAAGTATACATAGTATTGGAACAGTACTCTTATGAACCTATAATTCGAGCAAAATATCAATTTCTTTCGAATTATTTAACGTTACAAATATCTGACTGGTTAAAAAATCTTAAGTTAGACTTTGGATTATTCAATCGAATAGTTTTTGAAGAGGGGGCTGCTGATGATCTAACAATCGTGGGTGATAGGGCTTTTGTGGTATGTATTGCTAAAGATTTTCAAAGCATTACTGAGTTAAAAGATGAAAGCGTTATTCATGATTACTTTGTTCGTAAATATCTTGAAGGATTTGAGCGTTTAGATAGTCACTTTAATATTTCTTTAACAAGTCAACTTCGTTCGGTTATTGAGAAGAGTTTTGAGGATGGATATAAATATGAGAAAAAAATTAAGTCTAAAAAGGTTAAAGATATAACTATAAAAGTTCTTCATAGGTATAGGTGTGATGCTTACGAATTAATTGTGCAATCGCTGAATAAAAAGAAAGAGATAATAAAAGAAGAAACAATTTTTACTTGTGATCCTGATCCTTTTGTTGTTTATTTTGATATTAACAAGGTTGAAATTGAGAATGATAAGCTTAAGATTATTAATCAAGTAAGAGAGGAAACACTTACTTTTGAGTTGGAGCCATTATTTGAATAGATAATAGCACTATTTAATATGTTCGCTTACGACATAGCAAAAAATAGAGAAAATTAGTATGCAAGCCGTTACCTGGAATAAGCTTGAAGAACAATTTGCTGAATTTCCATTTATGAAAGCCACTTCTGTTTCAGAAAAAGAGGTTGAAGAATCTGAAAGGAAATTGGGAGTGCAATTTGTTTCTGATTATAAAGAGTTTGTTCTAAGGTACGGTGGTGCGATTGTTGTTTCATTGCCCATATATGGAGTGAGGCAAGCTGAGCCAATGGATGATGAGTTTTGGTCTGTCTGTGTCGTTACGATGCATTATCGCAGAGAAGGTTGGCCTTTAGATGAATGCTTATACGTTATTTCATCGGATCATGCAGGCAACCCTATTGGAATTGATAGTGTAGGGAAAGTTGTTTCTTATGATCATGATCTTGGGGAGGAAATTTTAATTGCAGAGTCTTTTGAAAAATATTTAATGCAGTGTTTACAGTTAGATCGTCAGCCGTAGAAAGTATCTAGAGATATTCTAGGACACTCAAAAAATTCTGAAGCCGGTATCAAGCCGAGTGATGTGAGTTTTATTGCGCCGAATGTTACTCAAAATACCACCTGGATAATTAAGCTCACGGTGAC
>JADGFH010000374.1 GCA_016743925.1 Labilibaculum sp. | reverse complement strand
TGCATGGGAACTGGTTAAATGTTTTTATTGTCAACCGATTGAACCACCAAAAAACGTGGTGCGATTAGGGAAATTTTGATCAGAGCGAGAGTTACACCCTTCCTCAGAGATAAAGTTTGACTCTATTGATGAGTCGCTCTCATTTGAATTTGCAGGGCTGACAGATTCTCCAAAGCATCTACCTAGTGCAATGTTGATCGCTGAACCCGAGCGTAAGCCCATTAATTTATTACGAAGAATGCTTGGCTCTATTGAACTCGACGTATTTGATTTGCCCAATGAAATGGGAAAGAGCGGTCCATGGTTAATTATTCCAGGAAATGACGAAGAAATTGATTTTGGCCCTACTTTTTATATGGGGGCAGCAAAAAATATAACTATACCGGAAGACGTTTCCAGTATTCAGTCTGCTGTTAAAGCTTATGACCCTGGCCATAACTCAAACGTCATTATTGAATACCTAGATGTAATGGCCAATGACCTGTCTCATCCTGGCTGGATTTACTTAAGAAATTTATGGGATAACTTTGGCTATTTGCCTCTATCAACATTTGAAATTTGGAAAGCTCTTGCAAAAAACCATAAAGCCTTAACACTATTGTTGTTTAAGTTTGAGATGAATGAAGAGTTTATTCGCAGATTTGATACAGAATTTTCGTTGTTATGGGAAGTAATTCCATTGGACTACTGGTTAAATTCGAGAGAACAATTCAAATTGTCTCTGGAGAATCTTGGAATTGACCCTAAACTAGTCGCCTCTCAGATAAAAGTAATGTTTGAAAAATTTGAAAATTCAGTGTCATGCTATCCGGAGGAAATGATTAAATATCTAGCAGGTGGCGAACTTTCTCCTATATATGAAGGAAAACAAGAAAAACAGATCTTGTCATTTTTAGTTCAAGAGTTAATTCGAGAACATTCCGAATCGGCTTGGCCTGTACACTTTAAAAATGAATTAATACATACAGCTAAAGAATTAGAAAATATTTGTGAGTTAATTGTTTATCCCCATTTCAGGCAGGCAGCTGTTGCATTATATCCGGTTATAGCGGCTGCAATTGCGGCTGAAAAACTTAACTTTGAAGATGTATTCGCGCCTGAAGCTCAGTCAGTCTTTGCATTAAAACAACTTAGAGACTTTGAACCTCAATGGTTCGCGCCTGTATATAGCTACTTTATTAGTTATTTTTCGAAATAAGAGAAGAATTTAAAATGAATTATTTTTCAGAGTTAGTATCCCAATCGTTAAGTCGCGCAACTGAATCATCATTAAGTGTATTAGGTATAACAAATCCTAACTTAAGGAATCACCTGCAAGCTCAAATGCATAGAGAGTGTGGAGCAAAAGGCTCTTTTTTAGCACAGCCTCTGTTTGAGCATACATTCGGCTGGACTCAGGCCAAACCTTTAATGAAGGACTTAGTTACCGAAGGCCTGCTTTCTAGACCAGTTCTTATGTCTTTGGATAAGGATAAAGTAACTGATAAAAATGGAAAGAAGATTACTAACCGTTATCAATTTAAATCAACCTTTCATCCATATGTTCATCAATTGGAAAGCTGGAATACACTTCTTTCTAAAGATGTTAAGTCAATAGTAGTGACAAGTGGAACTGGTTCAGGAAAGACTGAATGCTTTATGGTGCCGGTCTTAGAAGACTTGCATCGAGAGCAAAAGATAAAGAAAGAAAAGCTTTGTGGAGTTCGTGCTATTTTTCTTTATCCATTAAATGCGTTGATTAACTCTCAACGGGAACGACTTAATGCCTGGACTCAAGACTTTGAGGGTGATATCCGTTTTTGTTTGTATAACGGCAATACAGAAGAGAAAGAGAATAAGGTAAGAGCTAAACAGTCGTTGCTACCAAACGAAATACTCTCACGAGAATTAATGAGACGCGAGCCAGCGCCAATCTTGGTTACCAATGGAACGATGTTGGAATACATGTTAATTCGCAATGTCGATGCACCAATAATAAGCAAGTCGAAAGAAGAGAAGTCACTTCGTTGGATTATCCTAGATGAAGCTCACACATATGTTGGTTCGCAAGCTGCCGAACTTTCGATGCAGTTAAGGCGTGTTCTACAAGCTTTTGGTGTCGAGGCTAAAGATGTGAGGTTCGTTGCGACTTCGGCCACAATTGCCGGTGAAGATGCTGAAGAGCAACTTCAAAATTATTTGGCAGAGCTCGCTGGCGTATCAATTAACCAGGTTGTTGTCATTGGTGGAGAACGGGCAATTCCAAAATTGCATTACTCAGAAACAAAAGAGCTAAAGCGAAATGAAATTACAAATATTTCGCCCGATGCTTTGGCAGGCTCAAAAGATTTCGACCCCGATATATCGAGTAACAGATTTGATGCATTAAAGCAGTCCGTGATAGCTCGGTCTATAAGAGAAAAATTTGTTAATAGCGAAAAACCACTGAAATTAAATGAACTAGTCATTTATCTGGAAGGTGAGTTTCCTAGCGAAAAATTCACACAAAATGAGGTGTTACATTGGATTGATTTACTTACTGGTACAAAGAAGGACAAGGATTCAGAAGCTTTCCTCAAGGTCAGAGCGCATTTTTTTCAGGGAATGCTGAACGGCCTTTGGAGTTGCATCGATCCAAAATGTGCAATAAAAGAAAAATCAGAACTTAAGAAATCCTGGCCGTTTGGCAATGTGTATGCTTCTCAAAGAAGCCGCTGCGAATGTAACGCGCCTGTATGTGAGATCGGTTTTTGCAATGACTGCAATGAACCACATTTACTTGCCTTGGAAAAAAACAGTGTCATAACTCAGCGAGAGACAGCTGTCTCAGATGAGTTCTCATTGCTTATCGATAATGACTCGGAAGACAGTGAAGATGAGCAGGTAAAATCCGCGAGTAAGAAACGATATACTTCACCGCTAACACTAAGAGCAGCATCAGAACAAAATGGAAACTACGTCAAAGTTGGTATCAATAAGTCAACAGGTCTCATCGGGGGATTAGACGAGGAAGTTAATTTATACGTGTTGCAAGATTATGAAAACGAATGCGGTAACTGCGGTTTTTCGGGTTATTCGAAAGCAACGCCGATTAGACGCGCAATGCTTGGTTCACCGTTTTTTGTGGCTAATGTTGTACCCACATTGCTTGAGTTTTGTCCTGATCCAAAGGTTGATAAAGAAACCGGTTTAGGTCCACAAAGTTTACCTGGAAGAGGGAGGAAGTTGATTACATTCACCGACAGTCGGCAAGGAACGGCGCGTATGGCGGTAAGGATGCAGCAGGAAGCTGAAAGAAATAAGTTGAGAGGTTTAGTCTTCAAGATATTGCAGAAGAATCAAAATGAGGTGCCAACGGAAGAAACAGTTTCTAAGGACGCCGATATCGATGCACTAAGAGTGCAAGTACAATCTCTATTGGCGGCTGGCCTTAAAGATATGGCTGAAACTCTTCAAGAAAAGATTGAACAGGCTGAAACTGGCAGTACAAATATTAAGCCCGCAGTATTGAAATGATCCGAGTTGGTTAACGAATTAGCTTTATTAAATGACGTTAAAAACGCAATGCTAGAGTATAACAAATATGCTAATCCGGAAATATTTGACTCATCTTTGGGACCTGAGCGTTTAGCTGAAATGCTTTTAATTCGTGAGTTTGCTCGAAGACCAAAGCGTCAAAATAATTTAGAAACACAAGGAATTGTCAAGATAAGCTACGTAGGTCTTGATAAAATTTCCCATACACCACCTAATTGGGAAGCTTACAGCTTAACTCTAGAGGATTGGAAAGATTTTATTAAAGTAGCTTTAGATTTTTATGTGCGTGAAAACACTTATATTAAATTAGAAGATAATTTGCTTGCATGGGTTGGTTTCAAGTTCGCACCTAAAACATTTAGGAAGCCTGACTCGAATGAAGAAGATGAAAATCGAATAAAAAAATGGCCTCAGATAAAAAAAGGAACTTTGAATCGATTAGGGAAATTACTATCTCTTGGGGCCAATTTGGACGTAAAAAATTCTACTGATAAAGATATATTGAATGAATGGTTGAGAGAGGCTTGGAGTGCTTTAACTTCAAATAAAATACTTGATCACGAAGGTAATCAGTTCTATTTAAGTAGAAAGAATATCACTTTTTCGTTCAGTAAACATTATTTTGTTTGCCCGGTAACGAATAAGCTTTTTGATACGACGTTTAAAGGTCTCACACCTTACTTACCCCATGACATATACAATGGTAAGTTTCTTTGTGAAAAAATTTCAATGCCTCCATTTTGGTTGTTTGATATATCTCAAGAAGACTATCGTAATGGTCTTAGTAAAATTAGAAAGCTAGCGGCTGAGAATGAAGGTATTACCACACTTAGAGAAAGTAATTTATGGACTGATATTAATGATAGAACTATCGAAGGTGGTTTTTATTACAGAACTGCTGAGCATTCGGCTCAACAGTCGGCAGATAGGTTGAAAAACTACGAAGATATGTTTAAGCAAGGAAAGGTTAACGTTCTCAACTGCTCAACAACCATGGAGATGGGGGTTGATATAGGAGGAATCTCAGCAGTTGTCATGAACAACGTACCTCCACATCCAGCGAACTATCTCCAAAGGGCTGGTCGAGCGGGAAGAAGCAAAGAATCGAGAGCTATATCCTATACGCTTTGCAAGAGTAACCCTCATGATAAAGAAGTGTTTAATGATCCGTCTTGGCCATTTGTTACGAAAATACCAGCACCTCAAATATCTTTGGATTCCGCTCGACTTGTTTCTCGCCATGTTAACTCACTATTGTTGGGTATTTTTCTTGCTGAAGTGGTTGGTTCAACCGAAAGAGAAAAGACGTCTTTGAATTTAAAGTGGTTTTATGAAACCGAAGAGGGAAGTGTTTCTGTTTGTGACAGGTTTAAAACCTGGATGGATACTGCGTCGATTGAAATTGAAGATGTAGTTATAAAGTTAATTCGAGGGACTGCTTTAGCAGGAAGTGAAATTCGAAGTGTCATTCAGGGATCTCTGAAGTCGATTAGTCAACTTCAAGAAAGTTGGCTGTCGCATCTGAAGCACTTACTAGACTCGTTAGAAAAAGCTGATAAAAACTCGCCCTTTGAGTATAGAATAAATTTAGAGCTTGTACGACATAGAAAAGAGTATCTACTTAAAGAGCTGGCCGCGAAAGCATTTTTGCTAGGATATGGATTTCCTACAGGAATTGTATCTCTAAATACGTCTAATATTGTTGATTTCAGAAGACAAAAGGAAGGAGAAAAGGACAAGTCCAGGTTTAGAGAAGATAATATTTCTCAATTACGGGATCTTCCGAGTAGAAATCTCTCTATAGCCATAAGAGAATATGCACCCGGTGCACAGTTGGTAATTGATGGACGTGTATTTAGATCGGCTGGCATTTCTCTGAATTGGCAAAAATTAGGAGCTTCTAATTCTAAAGAAGCGCAAAAATTTGATCTAGCATGGAGATGTGAAAATTGTGGACAGACCGGAATAGAAAATTCAAACATCGATATTTCAGACATCTGCTGTTCAAAATGCGAACAAAAAATTAGTGACTCCGATATTAAAAAGACTATTGAACCTACGGGATTCGTAACGGATTTTTTCGAATCTCCAGGAAATGACATTAGTAGTCAAAAGTATATTCCTGTCCAACCTGGTTGGCTTTCACTAAAAGGTGAAGAGTTGCCTTTACCCAACCCCGCTATTGGATTCATGACCTACGGGAATAACGCAAAGCTGTTCCAACACTCTTCTGGTGAACATGGCACAGGTTATGCCATTTGCTTGGCTTGTGGAAAAGCTGATTCAATGACTATTGGCACTGAATTCCCAGCGGGACTATCTCCAACAAGCGAACATAGACCTATTAGCTCTACACCAAAATCTAAAGATTCTGATGGTTATCAACCGCCTTGTGATGGAAGTGCGACGGTGCATTCTAATATTCATATCGGATGCACAACGCTTACTGATGCGTTCGAATTGACCCTAAAGAATCCAATCGATGGACAATATATTCCAGCGACTGATAAAGGGGAATCCATTGCACTTACAATTGCTGTAGCGCTTAGAAACGCCCTGGCCAGTAAACTGGGTATTTCAAATAGTGAAATTGCCTACTCTATTCGGCCTTCAAAGATTATTAGTAGTCAGTCAGCTGCTATGGTTATTCAGTTGTACGACACGGT
>JADGFH010001110.1 GCA_016743925.1 Labilibaculum sp. | reverse complement strand
AACATATTCTGGATGCCCTTTAATGTTCATCTGGCCTTAATTGGATTTTACTCGCTTTTCCACTACTGACAACAATAGTCATGAAAACAAAAAGACAAATTAAAATATTTTTCATACTATTCTCTCGATTATAACGCCTGTTAACAGCCAGGTTTATTTTGTCTTTGTCTAGCCGTTTTTTATATGCTACTAATGCTTATGCGTTGATAAATGCTGTTGTAGTAAATCTTTCCCATAGTCATTGCCATTTGGAGTTCGCACAATTACGTGTATGTGTTGTCGAGTTGGTTTTCCTGCTTCTTCATCAGGATTACCAACTGGGCGCTGATGGTCAAACTCAATTAATAATACAGGGCTGTGTATTCGGTAATAAAAAACTGAATTATCATGGGTACCGCCAATCCAGGAAAAATGAGTTTCATCTAAATGTTCGATAACCTCACTCATACGTATTTGTGCATGTTCGTCACGTATGTTTTCAACAAATAAAGCGACAAGTTCAATTAGCTTTTTCTTTTGTGTGGAACTAAATTTCTTAGCGGGAATGCCAGAGTAGTCCAACACCAGGTTATCTTTAGCTGCTTCTGCTTTTATATTTACACGATTTTTCCTTGTTTCGATTATTGCAAGTTTCTGTTGTTCTTTATTAAGGGATTGCAATAATTCTAGTCCACGATTCTGTTCTTCTTGAAGTATCGAATTACCAATATACTTTCCCGACTTGGTAACCGAAGGCTCAGCACCTAAAAACATTGGAGTAACAACGACTTGATCACCAAGGACGAAATAGTTAATAACTAAATGATGGCCATCAAGTTGCCAGCCCCATGGTTCGGTTTTTGATGGAGTACCCATAATGGTAATAAAGTACTTTTCTTCACCATAACTTAATTTATCATTATTTAACTCTCTGAGTGTTTGATCGGTTTTCATAATGTCTTTGCTTAATTTTACACCCTCTTCACTCAGTGACTGCTGCAGTAATTTCCAGGCTCCATTTTTTTGTTCTTTGGTCATTTCTTCAAAGCTAATTCCTTGACGAACATAGATGCCGTTGTCGACATTTGACCACTTTCTCCATTCAGGATCGTCAACCGAAAACTGAGTCCTTATTTTTTGTAATAGACTTAAAGATTTCAAAAAATCAGCAGCTGCTGTAATAATTGGTTCTGTAGATACTCCAGTTTTCTTTATGGGGAATAGACCTTGTTGTTTTCCTGCTTTAGTTCTAACACCAATAAACTTGTCATTTAAAGCAGAAATTTCATTCTCCGCGAACCAACGTTTTGCGGACAGTGTCCGATCACTATATTCTGTTTGTGCAAATACAGAGGAATGAATTCCTAAGAACACTAAAAAAACAAACAATGATTTCATATTAACCTCTATTTATACACTGGCATTTTACGAGACAATTAAGCTGACTGTTACTATATCGATGTTTTTTTCAAGGATGTTTTTTTCAAGGACACCCACCTACCTCTCAAAATATACCGAATCCATCAATCATAGACAACCTATTAATAATCAGGTAAATTGACAATCGTTAATCAAAAATAAATAAGGAAATTTAATCATGACAAGGGCTCGTCAATCCATTATCGATTTAGAATCAACCCCCTACTACCACTGCATTGCCCGCTGCGTCAGGCGTGCCTTTCTTTGTGGTGAGGACCATATAACTGGCGATAACTTTGAACACCGTAGAGAGTGGATTACAGAG